>JBILYQ010000324.1:0-2712 GCA_044377655.1 Flavobacterium sp. | reverse complement strand
CTCCTAACTCTATACTCCCAACCCTATACTCCTAACTCTATTTTCGTAACTCTATTTTCGTAACTCCCTACTCCTAACTCTATACTCCTAACTCCCTACTCCCAACTCTATTTTCGTAACTCCCAACTCCTAATCAAGGGAAAAAAAGTAAAGATGAAAATCCCAATAATCTGCAGCAACCCCGCCCTCACAGGATACCTGCAAGAAAACAACGAAGGAAGTTGTGGCAGCAACCCACATAGCCGAGGAGGCACGACGAGCGACTCGGGTTGCGGAGCAAATTCCAAGGTAGTTTTCAAGGGAAGGCTGTGCAGGCTTGATCTTTTTTGTTACTTTTTACCATCAAGGGAAAAAAGTAAAGAAGAAAAACCCTCACAACATAAAACATAAACAATTCGTGCATTCATGGCTGAAAACCACAACCAAAGCGCCTGCAAACAACCCTTAATCCCCTTAATGGCTTAATGGTAAAAAACCAAGCAAAGCGCCAAAACCTAAAATTAAAAATTTGCGAATTTGCGGTAAACCACAAGCGAAGCGCCAAAATCCTATACAACAGCCCTTCTAAAAGCAAAATGCACAGCAAATAGAAAATACAACCCCGTTGCCAGTAAGGATATCCCAAAAAGAACAGGAAACATAACAATAAAATCACTTACCTTTACGTTACAAACAATACAACCCCAAAACGCTAACAAGCAGATGAAAACAATCCTACGACTGACAATTCTATCCCTGTTTTTTGCCCTAACCACGGCTTGCAACAAAGCAAAATCAAGCGAAAACGCAATCCCAAAAACCAAAAAATCGATAACGAAAACCGATTCTGTGGTCAAAAAAAAGACTACCGTCATCGATACCACCGACTACAATAAAAGAATGATCGCCTTGAGCAATGGAGATACCACTGGAAAATGGCCTGTCAAAACACCATACCCATTGCCTAGTGCCATCTTGCCCTACAAGAGAATCATTGCCTACTATGGAAATTTGTTTTCTACAAGAATGGGAATCCTCGGCGAACTCCCCAAAGACGAAATGATCAAAAAACTGCAAGGCGAAGTAGCCAGTTGGCAAGCCGCAGACTCCACCACAATAGCCATTCCAGCACTGCACTACATTGCCATCACAGCCCAACCAAGACCTGGAAAAACCAATACCTACAGAGCAAGAATGCCTTTCCATCAAATAGATACTATTTTAAGTTGGGCAAAGCCAATAAAAGCATTGGTATTCCTCGATATTCAGGTAGGACACAGCACCGTCAAAGACGAAGTGACCTCACTCCAACACTATCTAGAAATGCCAGAAGTTCACTTGGGTATCGATCCTGAATTCTCCATGAAATCAGGGAACGTGCCAGGAACAAAAATTGGAACCTTCAATGCCGATGACATCAACGATGCCATTGACATCCTTGCAAAAATAGTTAGAGAAAAGAAACTACCCCCAAAAGTACTAGTCATACACCGCTTCACACAAGGCATGATCACCGAGTACAAAAAGATAAAGAAAACCCCAGAAGTGCAAATAGTGATGAATATGGACGGCTTCGGCGACAAGATCCTCAAAAGATCCACTTACCTCCGTTACATCTACAGAGAACCGATACAATTCACCGGCTTCAAACTATTCTACAAAAACGACATAAAAAACGGCCAAAACCAGTTCTACTCTCCCGAAGAATTACTGCAATTCAAGCCAAAACCAAGTTACATCCAATACCAATAAAAAGTAACAAACACGCTAGATAAAGGTGCTTTTAATAAGGAATACAAACAAAATTATAACACAGAACCTGTCGTAATGGATTTAATTACTGATTGTATTTCCCTAAAAAGAAATACTCCCACAAAGCCAACAACAAAAATTGGCTACAGAAAACATCACTATCAATTGGCAAGCAATAATTCCGCCAACCGTTTGTCTCGTTGATACACATCATCATAAAAATGGACAACGCCTTCCTTATCCACCCAAGCGGTGAAATACCCAATGTAAACAGGGATTTTATTCTGCAAGCGATACGTTCGCTCCACACCCCTATTCATCGCCGCATCTATTTGCTCTACAGACCATTGAGGGTCATCACTCAAAATAGCAATGGCCAAATCCCGAGCACGTTCCACTCGAATACAACCATGACTAAAGGCACGGCGGTCTTCCTTAAATAGGTTTTTTGAGGGCGTATCATGCAAATAAATATTATTGGAATTGGGAAAAAGAAACTTCACCAAGCCAAGAGAATTTTGCGGTCCTGGCCGTTGCCGAACACCCTTATTATGCCATTCCATCTGATGTTGAGACAAATAATTCCTGTTTTTGGCAATCGCAGGTAAAATCTCCTTCCTAAGTATGCTTGTGGGTACGTTCCAATAAGGGCTAAAAACAATGAAACGCATCTCACCACTAAAAACAACGGTCTTATTGAGCAATTTGCCTACCACAACTTTTGAAATCATTTCAAGTTGCCCATCCCGGAAGAACGTCAAACTATAAGAGGGGATATTTACCATCACAAACGTCTTGGAATGAATTAACTCAGGCGAAACCCACCGACAACGCTCCATATTCACCATGATGGTTGTTATCCGTTCGGCAACAGAAATATTCATATCCTTAATATGCTTAGGCAACAACAAGGTATCTGAAGAAAAACCATGCCGCTTTTTATACCGCAGTAATCCTTTTAATAATGCTGTGTCATACAAA
>JBILYQ010000104.1:0-7396 GCA_044377655.1 Flavobacterium sp. | reverse complement strand
AAACGGAATACTTTATCTCAAAGGAGGCGATTTAACTGAGGAGTTGAAAGACTTTCCAAAAGCTACAGAATATAATATTTCAGAATTTTTTTCCAATGAATTTTTCGAAACCAAAAAAGTAGTGCATTTGCCGTTGAAGTTTAAAGCGTAAAGTCAAAAAGCCGAATCTAAATTTAGATTCGGCTTTTTCTTTGCAATTAAAGTCTTTCGACTTCCAAACTTTAGGACTAAATATTATTCTCCCAAAAATGGATATCGATAATCTTCTGGAGTGATAAAAGTTTCTTTGATAGTTCTTGGCGAGGCCCATCGTAATAAGTTCAAAGCTGAGCCAGCTTTGTCATTCGTTCCTGAAGCTCTTGCGCCTCCAAAGGGTTGCATTCCTACAACAGCGCCAGTTGGTTTGTCATTAATGTAAAAGTTTCCAGCCGCATTTTGCAAAGCAATTGTGGCCTCTTCAATAGCGTATCTATCTTGACTGAAAATAGCGCCAGTCAAAGCATATTCCGAAGTTTGGTCAACTAATTTTAAAGTTTCATTCCATTTAGTATCTTCATAAACATAAATGGTCATAACTGGTCCGAACAATTCGGTTTCCATAGTGGTGTATTTTGGATTTGTAGTTACAATAATAGTTGGTTCGATAAAATAACCCACTGATTTATCATAGTTTCCACCCACAATTATCTCAGCATCCGAATCTTTTTTGGCTTGGTCAATATAACTAGCTAATTTATCAAACGATCCTTCATGAATTACTGCAGTGATAAAGTTTCCAAAATCCTCAGGCGAACCCATTTTCATTGATTTCACATCGGTAATCAATTGTGATTTTATGTCATTCCATAAACTTTGTGGAACATAAGCTCTTGAAGCTGCAGAACATTTCTGTCCTTGAAATTCGAAGGCACCACGAACAATTCCAGTAACAACTTGTTTCACATTAGCACTTGGATGGGCTACAATAAAATCCTTTCCGCCGGTTTCACCAACGATCCTCGGATATGTTTTGTAATGGTGAATATTTGTTCCTATTTTTGCCCAAATGTCTTTGAAAACATGGGTTGAACCCGTAAAATGAACTCCCGCAAAATCCCGACTTGCTAAAACGGTATCAGTAATCATTAAGGCATCTCCAAAAACAACGTTAATTACACCATCTGGAATTCCAGCTTCTTTAAAAACGTCAATGATTATTTTTGCTGAAAAAACTTGGCTATCGCTTGGTTTCCAAACCACCACATTTCCCATCATAGCTGCACTTGCTGGAAGGTTAGCGGCAATGGCTGTAAAGTTAAAGGGTGTAATGGCGTATACAAAACCCTCTAATGGACGGTACTCCAAGCGATTCCAAACAGCACTGTCTGATTTTGGTTGGTCGTTGTAAATTTGTGTCATGAATTCCACGTTGTATCTTAGGAAGTCAATCAATTCACAAGAAGCATCTATTTCTGCTTGAAAAATATTTTTGGATTGTGCAATCATTGTTGCTGCATTTATCCTAGCGCGATATGGTCCAGCAATTAGTTCTGCGGCTTTTAAAAAAATAGCAGCGCGTTGTTCCCAAGCCAAGTTCGCCCATTTCGTTTTTGCTTCCAAAGCATTGGCAATGGCTTTTTCAACATGCACTTTTTCCGCAAGATGATAGGTTCCAACGATATGTTTGTGATCGTGTGGCGCGGACATATTACGTGTATTCCCAGTTCTGATTTCTTCGCTTCCTATGTACAATGGAACATCGATAGTTTCATCCCACATTTTTTTGTAAGCAGCTTGAACAGCAGCTTTTTCAGGAGAATTTGGAGCGTATGATTTTACGGGTTCATTTACCGCTTTTGGCACATGAAAAAATCCTTTTAGCATAATATTTATTTTTAAGAATTATCAAAAAATTAGATGACAAAGGTACAAAAAATTAATTTTTCGCACGGTATCTTAGTTTAGAATGATGATTTGATAAAATTAATTCAATGCAAATGGCGCGCTCAATCTGAAAGTAGGAACAATAACTTTAAAGTTTCTTGTTGAGGTGAAATTAATCATATTAAAATGTCCATGCATGGCTCCAAATGGGGATGAGAGTAGGCATCCTGAGCTATATGTGTGTTTCTCGCCAGGTTTTAAAACGGGTTTTTTACCTATTACTCCTTCGCCATCAACGATTTCAAGATCGTTTAGGGAGTCGAAAATTTCCCAGTGACGTGTTATTAATTGAACAGAATCTTTACTATGGTTTTCTATAGTGATTTGATAACTGAAAGCAAAATTAATCTTATAGTTTTTGAAGTAGGTTCCTTCAAAACTAGTCAAAACAGAAATTTTTATACCGCGGGTTATTTGGGAAACCATAGGAAGAAATGAGTTATATCTACAAATTTACGAAAAATTCAATTCTGAATGTAATTTTAGGGTTAAATTTTATTAGTTAGTAATGTTAACTGACGCGGCAATTCCTTTTCCAATCACCCTATCATAGCGTTGGTTGTTTTCTCTATAATAAACAAGGGCAAAGTAGTCGTTTTCAGTAATGTGGAAATTGCCGTCAATAGCATTTTTTTCGTCAATATTACCTTTGTCATCGGCAAGAATATATTGATAATTGGTAAATCCTTGTTTGATCATTATCGCCTTTTCATACACGCCTTTTTCACTGTTGTATTCCATTTTATTTTCCTCGCTCATGGCATAGTTGTTAAACATTCCGTTGATATAAATGTTTTTTTTGCCAAAATAATTTGGAGCAGATAGCGTAAAAAACACCCAACTATAGTCGGCTTCTATTTCGTTTTTTTCGGCACCAATATTCTTTATTATGAAGTTTCCGTTAATGTCTGGATAATAAGTATAGGGTTTGTTTGCTCTAGCTTCATTGGCATAAAGATGGGAATTGTATATGCCACCATTTGAGTCTATAAAGTTAATGTTGTTATTAGCAGCTCTGATGTCTTTGTTCTCATAGAATAGAAATTCATTTCCTCCCCAAAACTGGGTTTCAGTATCGTATTTGTATATCAAATCGTTTCCAATTGTATACTGTGGTTTGATGTTTTTGATGGCATTGTAGAATTTTCCATTTTGCATCAACATGACTTTTACGTTTTGCAAAGGACTTTGAAAATTAATACTCGCTGATTTTATGGCAAAATCAATATTTTGTTTTTGGTCTAATACATTGCTGTTTCTAGCTCTTTTTATCTGCATTGGAACAGCTACTAATTCTTCGTAAAGAATGAATTTTTTTGCAAAAACAACTTCTTTTTCTTCATTCAAAATTTTCATCATGTAATTTCCGCTCACGCGAATTTGTGTCAGTCGGTTTGGAAACGAAATTCTGTAATGGGAATAAATTTGCAATGTGTTTAAAGAATTCGTGTAATCCTGAATTCGCTGATCGTCAAAGCCATTCAAATATTCGTTTTTTGATAATTGTGATGGTTTCCAATCATAATCACAATGAATTATGGAATAATAATAATTGGCTTCATTGCCATATAAATCATCAAACTGAAGTTGGAAACTGTCGCCTAATCTAAAAATCGGGATTGCATTTTGACCGTTTTGGACAAAAGTAACTGTTTTGATATTGTAGGGTGGACTGATTTCTATTTGTTCTTGTCCAAAAACAGTAGTTAAAAACAAGAGGCAACAAATTGGAAATAAAATATTTTTTAGCATAAAAATGATTTCAAAAAGTAAAGATACTGTTTTTTTTAGAGCTAGATTTATACAGAAAAATAAATTATTTAAAACAAACAGGAATAATCTCTCCTTTTGCCAAACAATATTCCTCCACTAATTTAGGGAAAATTTTTGTGGTATAATCTTCTTCAACAACTTTGAAACCAATGCTTCTTAGTTTGTCAAAATAATCTCTGCCATAAATCCGAACATGATCGTATTGACCAAATATTTTTGCGCGCTCTTTTTGGTCAACGATGGTGTCGTCCGAAAAAGTAGTTGCTCTCGATAAATCTTGTGGGATTTGAAGAATCGCCATTCCGCCCGGTTTTAGCACTCTGTATAATTCTTGCATTGCTTTGGTATCATCGGGAATATGTTCCAAAACGTGATTGCAAAGAATAACATCATAAGCATTGTCCTCGAAAGGCAAATTGCAAATATCGGCTTTCACATCGGCCAACGGAGAAAATAAATCGGTTGTAGTGTAATCGATGTTTTTTTGATTTCGGAACAGTTTGTAAAACGCTTGTTCAGGTGCAAAATGCAGCACTTTCTTTTTTGTAACAGCAGTAAAAAAATCAGTTTCGTTTTTTAAATACAACCAAAGCAAACGGTGTCTTTCCAATGACAAAGTGCTTGGAGAAAGTACATTGTTTCGTTGCGTTCCATAGCCATAAGGCAAAAACATTCGGAAACTTTTCCCATCAATCGGATCAGTGAATTTATTTCCTTTCAGCAGCAAAGCCAAAATAGGTCGCGCCACGTAGCTTAAACGAATAAGTATTGGACGCGGAATGGTATTTAAAATGAGTTTAAACATCTTTTTCATTACAAAACTAAAGGTTGTTTTCTAAATTCTTCTTCTTCGTTGCTGACAATTCCTAATGCTTGATAAACATAGGCAAATGTGGAAAGTAATTCTGGTTTTCCGTCAATCAACGCCACATCGTGTTCAAAATGGGCACTTGGTTTTCCGTCGGCGGTCAAAATTGTCCAACCATCTTTTAATTGTTTGATATTTTTTGTTCCCATGTTTATCATCGGCTCAATGGCAACAACCATTCCTTCCACAAAAAGTTTTCCGCGACCACGTTTTCCGTAGTTTGGCATCTCTGGATCTTCGTGCATTTTTTGACCCAAACCATGACCAACCAATTCACGAACAACGCCATATCCATGGGCTTCGGTATATTTTTGGATGGCATTTCCAACATCTTCCACACGGTTTCCGATTTTGAATTCTCGGATTCCAACATACAAACTTTCTTTTGTAACCTGAAGCAGTTTTTTAACTTCGGGAGCCACTTCTCCAATCTCAAATGAATAGGCATGATCGCCATAAAATCCATTTTTCAAAGCGCCGCAATCCACAGAAATAACATCGCCTTCTTCTAAAGGCGTGCTGTTTGGAATTCCGTGAACCACTTGCGCATTTGGGCTCATACAAAGTGAATTCGGGAAACCATACATGCCTAAAAATCCAGGTGTCGCGCCATGATCTCTGATGAATGTTTCCGCTAATTTATCTAAATATAAAGTGGTAACGCCCGGTTTTATTTCGCCAGCAATCATTCCTAATGTTTTAGAAACTATCAGCGCACTTTCGCGCATTAATTCAATTTCTTCCCGTGTTTTTTGGATAATCATAGTGCTAATTTTCAGTTGGCAAAAGTAACGATTTAAAATTATTTAATCAGGATTAGCCATAATTTTAAAAAGCTCTGAATTGGAAATGTAAAACCTGTTTTCTAATTCTATTTGTGATAATTGTGCGCTCACCAAATTGTTTTCTCTGGAATTGATTATAAAAAGTGAACTTTCTCCAAAGGAAAACAATCGTTCTTCGGAAGTTAACATTGTTTGATTGTCTTTCACCAAATCATTGATGAATGCTTTTTGTTTTTGCAACGACTTTATTTCAATTTTTTGCCCGTTAATTTTATTTGAAAGTTGTACTTTTTCTAAATCCAATGCAAATTCCGTTTCCTGAACCTTGAATTTTGCTAGTTTCAAACTGCCGCGTTCTTTTCTTAAAAATAACGGAAAATAAAAATTCAAACCAATCTTGTAATCTTCAAATTGATAATTATCAATATAACTTGGCTCGGATAAATAGGAATAGCCAATGTCAATTTTTGGTAAAAGCATGTTTGCTTTCAGTTTTCGTTCCACATTCAGGATAGCAACCTTGTTTTTCAAAGCGTTTATTTTCGGATGATTATTAATCGAAAAATCAGCCGTCAACAAGTCGTTTGTCTTTAAAGTTTCTTGTATGGTTGCGTTTAAATTTTCTTCAGGAAGTAGCGCTTCCGAAAGTTCCAGCGGAATGTTGTTTTCCAACCATAAAAAATTGGATAATTCCAATTTGGATTTGGATAATTTTAGATTGGCATCTTCCAAACTCAACAATCTGTTTTTTACAATAATTCCTGCTTCTATACTATCAATTGCCGGTTTGTCGCCTTGTTCAATCAAAGATTTTATTCCCTTGAAACGCGTTTTGGCATTGAGAGCGTAGTTTTCATATAACTTGGTTTCAGTATAGCTTTTTTTCCAATTGAAATAGGCTAACGAAGCGTCGTACAAAACTAAAATGGCCTGAAGCTTTCTTTCGGATTGGCTCAATTGAAGTTGCATTTTGGCTTTGCGTAAATCGGCCATTCGCTGGTTGATAAACAATCCTTGACCAAGCGGAATGTTAATTCCAAACGACGTCAATCCTTGGCTTGGAACCGTGTTTTCGGGATTTAGATAAATGCCTTCGTTATTGTCAAAACCCGCTTTGATTTCAATTCCGTACCACGTTGGAATTTTGAAACTGCTGTTCAAAATGGAATAATAATCGTTGTCTTTAAATTGTTTTTTGGAGAAATCCACTTCAATTTTTGGATCAAATCCACCGCGAGCCATCATCAAATTGGCTTGTGCTTTTGACACTTCCAAATTGGCGGTTTTGACTAAGGGATGGAATTTTTTCACATAACCAAGAAACTCATCATAGGTAAGTTCCTTCGGATTATTTTCTTGTGCAAATAATGTAAATGGCAGCAATAATATTAAAAAAAATAACTGTTTCATCATTTTTTTTCTTTTACAGTTTCTAAATTTGACTTGTAATAATTGGGAGGAAATCCGTTTAATGTTCGCCATATTTCAAACCAAATCGGTACATTGTCCAATAATGCCAAAGTTTGCGCACCAGAACCAATGCTGATTTGTTTTGGCCATTTGGCTTCCTTTTTATCGGGTGCAATGAGTATTCGATATTTTCCGTTGGTGCTGATGAAATTTTCTATTGCAACAATTTCGCCTCCAAAAGTTCCGTAGGACATATTAGGCCAACCCGAAAAGACAATAGTAGGCCAACCGTCAAACCAAACACGTACTTTTTCGCCTTTGGAAATTAAAGGTAAGTCTATCGGGTCAACGTAACTTTCTACAGCAACATCGTATTTTGACGGCATGATACTGACAATAGCAGTGCCTTCTTTGATGTTTTCACCCAAACCCGATTGCAATGCTCGATTGATATAACCACTTTGTGGTGCTTTGATATAATACATGCCGTTGCGAATGGAATAATTGGCATATTGATTTTCCAATTTATTTACTTGTGCTTCAGTGTCGTATTGATTGCTCAAAGCAGTGAATTGGTCGCTTTTTGCTTTTGAATTTTTCTCTGAATATTCGGCAGTAATTCGATTGATTTCAACTT
>JBILYQ010000323.1:0-2730 GCA_044377655.1 Flavobacterium sp. | reverse complement strand
CCTGTTAGTGCAATAACACGCGTTTGCAAAACAGTATTTTCAGTCAAATCTTTCTGGATACTATCTTTCAATTGTGTTGGAAATTTGCAGGTTTCACAAACGCTTTGCCCAATGGTATAACTATCGCCTAAAGCCAAATATTTTAAATTTACAATGGGATTTGAATCTGGAATTTCCGGATTTGAATCGCTGCTGCAACCTATAAAAATTGAACTAAACAATAAGGTAATTAACGCTTGTGCAAACTTCATGCTTTTGTTTTACAAGATTAACATCTCTGATTTTTCAAGAATTTTTTCTTCAATAGCATCCCAAAGTTCAATTCTTTTCTCTAAAGCTTCGATGGATATTTCTTTAACTTCTTTCCATTTCTGTTCGTCATTTTCGCAAAGTTCAATTACCATTTGCAATGCTTTTGGACCATGATCATCAGCGTCGAGTTCAATATGTCTTTCGAAATAATAAATCAGTTTGGACAAGTCAGTTTCTGGGAAATTGGCCTGGAAGTTTTTAAGAATTTCAGTGAACATACTCGGAATTAAATCTTCTCTGCCAAAGGTAAAAGCAGCGGCAATTTTATGAGGTTTTCCTTCTTCGATAGTTCTGAAAGTAAAGTCCAAAAAAGCCTTAATATTTGGATGTAACTCACTTTTTTTTATCGAAACAAATATGTTTTGTGTTTCCAAAACGTTGGTCAAGAAAGTTTCGATTTCCAATGTGTCTGCATTGCAATCTTTCATGGCCTCCAAATACATTTCGAAATGACTTTGGCGTTTTCCGTCAAGGGTCAAATCGCTTTCTTCTGCCAAAACAATTTCATTAATTAAATAACGAGTTTCGGCATTTTTTGTGGCAAACCAAGGCGTAGTTGTGCAAGTCAATTTGCTTTGCAACGCTTTTAGCAACGACATAAAATCCCAAACGGCATAAACGTGATTTTCTAAAAAGCAATGTAAATCATCAATGGTTTTTACTTTTTCGTATAACGAATGTTGCAATAACAATTCTTTTTGGGTTACAATGCTATTATTAATGGTTTCAATATTCATAACGTATTTTTTTTAGACACGTATTTTATTTCTTGTTCGGATTTGTAAAATACTTGACAAAAGTAAAAAAGCTCCTCGAATAGGAGAAGCTTTTTGTATCAATTTTATTTATTGTTTAATCTTTTATTTGAATGCTGGAATTCCAGTGATGTCCATTCCAGTAATCAACAAATGAATGTCGTGCGTACCTTCATAGGTAATTACAGACTCTAAATTCATCATGTGTCTCATGATCGAATAATCGCCGGTAATTCCCATTCCGCCTAGCATTTGTCGTGCTTCACGAGCAATATGAATCGCCATGTCTACATTATTTCTTTTTGCCATCGAAATTTGAGCCGTTGTCGCCTTTCCTTCGTTTCTCAAAACACCCAATCTCCAAGTCAATAATTGTGCTTTGGTGATTTCAGTAATCATTTCGGCTAATTTCTTTTGTTGTAACTGAAAGCTAGCAATTGGTTTGTCAAACTGAATTCTTTCTTTTGCATAGCGCAAAGCGGTGTCATAACAATCCATTGCAGCGCCAATTGCGCCCCAAGCTATTCCATAACGAGCAGAATCCAAACATTGCATTGGCGCTCCAAGTCCCGATTTTCCTGGCATCAAGTTTTCTTTTGGAACTTTTACGTTATCAAAAATTAATTCTCCGGTTGCACTTGCACGAAGCGACCATTTATTGTGCGTTTCTGGAGTTGTAAAACCTTCCATTCCACGTTCCACAATCAATCCGTGAATTCTTCCTTCTTCATTTTTTGCCCAAACTACAGCAATATCTGCAAATGGCGCATTTGAAATCCACATTTTAGCGCCATTCAATAAATAATGGTCGCCCATATCTTTGAAATTAGTAGTCATGCCACTTGGATTTGAACCGTGATCGGGTTCTGTCAATCCAAAACAACCCATGAATTCTCCTGTGGCTAATTTTGGCAAGTATTTTTGACGCTGTTCTTCCGTTCCAAATTTCCAAATTGGATACATCACCAAAGAGGATTGAACTGACGATGTAGAGCGAACTCCAGAATCACCTCTTTCAATTTCTTGCATAATCAATCCATAGGAGATTTGGTCCAATCCTGCGCCGCCATATTCTTCAGGAATATAAGGTCCAAAACCACCAATTTCGCCCAAACCTTTTATAATTTGCTTAGGAAATTCAGCACGTTGCGCATAATCTTCAATAATTGGAGACACTTCTCTTTTCACCCACGCACGAGCAGAATCGCGCACTAATTTATGTTCTTCTGTTAGTAAATCGTCTAACAAATAATAATCTGGAGCTTGAAATAAATCTGGTTTCATAGTTTTTTCATTGGGAGTTGCTTGTACTGGACTTTATCAAAGTAAAGCAATCTCATTATACTTTTATCTTTTAGGAAACGTTTGCAAAGCTAAACAATCTTAATTAAAATTTCCTTGAACAATTGTTATAATTTTCCGTTCAACTTAATTTCCTAATTTTTTAAATTCAATATTTTTTGAAATTAAAAAGTCCATTGTTTCAAGTTCATTTTGGTTATCAATAATAGGTTGGCTTTTTAAATCTTTCTCACAATAGGAGAAAAATAAAAAAAGTTCCTCTGGTTTTATGTTTAGTTTTTTTATGAAAAATTCGTCTTTATCAAATTTTGAAAGTGCGTACTCTTTGAAGTTGGTCAATTTTGATATGTCTGAGGTGTCT
>JBILYQ010000083.1:0-8304 GCA_044377655.1 Flavobacterium sp. | reverse complement strand
GCCAGCATCGCCATCAACACAGCAAGCGCCATGACAAGCCGAAAGGTTGCACACAAAATCTTTTTCGAGAATATCTTCAGAAACTATTGTTTTTCCTAATTGAAACATGGCTGTAAACTTAAATTTGGCCACAAAGGTACAAATGATTTTGTTCTATTTTGAGAAAGTTTGCAACCCAAAAATTAACTAATCATTTGGATTTTAACAATTTTGAAAGGGTTATTTTTGCAAAATTAAATTATAGGGTATGTTTGGATTAGATTTTAGAGAAATAATTACTATTGGAATGGTTCTTTTTGCTGTTATTGATATCGTTGGAACTATTCCGATTATCATAGATTTAAGAAAAAAAGTAGGTCATATTGAGTCCGAAAAAGCTTCTCTTGCCGCAGGAATCATCATGATTGTTTTCCTTTTTGTAGGCGAAGAAATACTGCATCTCATTGGAATTGATGTAAAATCATTTGCTGTTGCGGGTTCCTTTGTATTGTTTTTCTTGGCGTTGGAAATGATTCTTGGGATCCGCATTTATAAAGAAGAGGAATCTAGTTCTGCTTCCATTGTGCCATTAGCTTTTCCTTTGATTGCTGGCGCTGGAACGATGACTACATTGCTTTCATTGCGTTCCCAATTCCAAACTATTAACATCATTATTGCCATTGTTTTAAATATTATTTTGGTGTATGCTGTTTTAAAATCTTCTGCTAAAATTGAAAAAATGCTCGGAAAAAATGGATTAGGGGTGATTCGTAAAACTTTTGGTGTTGTACTCTTGGCTATTGCTGTTAAATTATTTGCTTCTAATGTTAAAGGCTTATTCGTTTAATAACAAATTTTATTATTTTTACACTCTAAATCTAATCTATGAAAATTTTTACTTCCATATTAATTTTTCTCGCAATAGCATTAATTGGATTCAATGTTACACTGCTTAATTTTGATACTCCTTTTGAAGGAAACAGCATGGTGGCTTTGATTGGAATTATGGCTTCATTTTGTGCGGTTTTTATTCTTTTGATTTTTAAAATGTCAAAAAAAATTGAAGAAAAGCTTAAAGACCAATAAATTATGTTTGATGTCCTGATTATTGGCGGAGGTGTTTCAGGAATGTCCTGCGCGCTGGTTTTGGGTTCTGCAAAAAACAAACCTTTTGCAATAGATAAAAAAATTGGAATAATTACCCATCAAAAAGCGTCCTCACTTCAAGACGCCGTTTTTAATAATGCATATGGCATTGCTTCAGGAAAGTTAGGTTCGGATATTTTAATTGAAAGTGTCACGCATTTGAAAGAGCAATATCCTCATGTTGTACAAATTCCAAATGAAAAAGTGTTGAAAGTAGAAGGTAAAATTGGAAATTTTACTGTTTTTACAAACAAACGAGAATATATTACTAAAATAATTGTTATTGGAATTGGTGCTGGAAACCCATTTTCAGTGGAAGGTTTGGAAGAATTTGTTATTCCTCATCAGAAAACAGCTGTTGAAAAGAATAGAGTTCAGTTAAAAAACAATGATCATCAAGTAAAAGAAGGTATTTATGTTACGGGAACATTGGCTGGATGGCGAAGTCAATTGGCTATCGCATCAGGAAGTGGCGCATCCGTTGCTACGGATATTCTGACACTTTGGAATGCTGGAAATCCAGTTCAAATTCACGATAGCGTTAAAAAATAATTACTTTTTTAAAATCACTTTAATCATTGAATCTTCCTTTAATAGTATTTGAAAATAGGGGCTTTCGCCAAATAATTGACGTGCAAATTCGGCTGTGATGAATCTTTTTACTAATTCTTTATTGTTTCCAATTTTCAATTCTAACCCTGCTTTTGAAAGATAGACTTCGAAATGTTGAACATAAATTGTAGTGTTTTCCATTTTTTGAAAAAACTGTGGTAATGTCAATTTCGTAAATAAATTTCGATTTTGGTCTAGTTGTTCAAAAACAAAATGACCTACAATTCCAGATTTTAGGATATATTCCAAACTTTCTGCACCGTGACTAACCTCTAATGGCACAAATATATCAGGAACAATTCCACCACCACCATAGACAATTCTTCCTTTTTTAGTTTTGAATTTTAATGAATCTGCGACTTTTATTTTGTCTTTTCCATACAATTCTCCATCTTTAAATCGAGTTTCAAATTCATTGTTGTATGCGTCGCTTTCGCCTTTAATATAAGGTTTTTGTATAGAACGACCTGTTGGCGTATAGTATCTAGCAGTGGTTAGACGAACTGCAGACCCATCGTCAAAATCCATTTCTCGTTGCACTAATCCTTTACCAAAAGAACGTCGGCCAACAATGGTGCCTCTATCGTTGTCTTGGATAGCGCCTGCTAATATTTCGCTTGCCGAAGCTGAATTTTCATCGATAAGAAGGAAGACTCTTCCGGTCTCAAAAACACCTTCCGATGTAGCAAATGTTTTATTTACTGAGCCATTTTTATTTTTTGTAAAAACAATTAGTTCCTTGTCTTTCAAAAATTCATCTGCTATTTCAACTGCTTTCTCTAAATATCCACCGCCGTTTTCGCGCACATCAATAACCAAAGAATTGGCACCTTGCTTTTTTAAATGTTTTAATCCAATAATGAACTCATCATAAGTGGTTTCTGCAAAGCGATTGATTTTAATGTAACCCGTATTTTTGTTGAGCATCAATGCGATATCTACACTTTTGATGGGAACTATGTCGCGAGTGACTTTGATTTTTAGTTTTTTGTTGTCGCTTTTTCTGAATACAGTCAGTATAACTTCTGTTCCATCAATGCCTTTTAAGTGATTGTGTAAACTATCGGTAGGAAGCTTTCTTCCATAAAGTTTGGTTTTATCGGCAAACAATATCCTATCTCCAGCTTTTATACCCGCTTTTTCGGAAGGTCCGTTTTCTAATGGTTTTATAATTGCAATGGTGTCATTATACATATAATAATTTACACCTATTCCAACAAAATCACCTTTCATACTTTCTGCAACAGCCAATTGTTCGCTTGCAGGAATGTAAACCGAATGCGGGTCAAGATTCGATAAAATGCTGTTCACTGTCAAATCTACAATAGAGTCGGTGTTAACGACATCAACATATTCTTCATCTATAAAATCTATCAGTCGGTTGAATTTTGTTTTTGTAGCGTTTTTTGATAAGGAGAGTTTTTGTCTTGGAAAATTAATCATACCGCCAATTATTATTCCAAGTGCAACACAAGAAAAAAGTAAAATAGGCAAATATTTTTCTTTTGATTTCATTATTCTAAATCTTCTATTTGGGCAACTTCAACACCTGCTTTTAATAAAAAATCAACGCCAGAAGTGTCACGATAACCATTTTGGTAGACTACCCGTTTAATGCCCGATTGATGGATTAGTTTGCTGCATTCTTTACATGGTGAAAGAGTGATGTACAAAGTTGCATTTTCACAAGATTGGGTAGAGTGTGCCACTTTTAAAATTGCATTAGCTTCGGCATGAAGCACATACCAATGGGTTAAACCAACAGTGTCTTCACAGCAGTTTTCAAAACCAGTCGGAGTTCCATTATAGCCGTCAGAAATTATCATTCGGTCGCGGACAATGATGGCGCCAACTTGTTTTCTTTTACAATAGGACAATTTACTCCACTCAGAAGCTATTTTAAGATAAGCTTTGTCGTATTTAAGTTGTTTTATTTCTATCATTTTATGCTCTGATTTTTTCAACTTTCTTATAGTCTTGAATAGCTGTTTTGTTTTTAATTAAATCGATAACAAATATATCCAAATCCCTAGAGTTTTGTAGCTCTTAGAATGATTATTTGTTCCAAATTTCGCTCTGAAGTATCATTGGAATTACAACCCCAATAACAAAAGCTGACATTGTCAAAGTCCAATCGCGTTTTGAAAAGCGAAATAATGTTTGCACTACAAACGACAACAATAATGCAACTAGGACAACGCAAATTTGTGCCGCTTCAATACCTAATGCAAAATCCAATAGCGGTAATAATTTATCCGTTGCTTCTCCAGAAAGTATGGATTTGAAATAGTTTGAAAATCCTAGTCCATGAATTATTCCAAAAAATAATGTGGTAAAAGCAATAAATGTTATGTTGTCTTTTTTTGCCGATTTTCCTGCCGTAAATAAATTGTATGAGGCTGTGATAAGTATCGTAATTGGGATTAAAAATTCCACCAAACTGCCTTTAACCGTTAGGACTTCAAAAACAGACAGCAACAAAGCTACGGTATGTCCAAGAGTAAAAAGTGAAACTAAAAGCAATATTCTTTTCCAATCCTTAAAATCAAAAGGAACGGTTAATGCTAAAAGGAATAAAACATGATCGTAGGCATTGATGTCCAACACGTGTTTTAATCCAACATTGAAGTAAATCCAAAATTCTGACATGGTAGTTTGTTTTTTTGGGAACGTAAACTTACTAATAATTTCAATAGAGCATCCATAATAAATGCTAAAATCGATATAAAACATTTTTAGATTTCTACTACAAAAAAAAGAAATTGAATTATATTTGCAATATAAAAAAAACAGTTATGTCATTTTCAGATTTATTTGATAGCGAATTTAAAAGTAGAAACAAAGGTCATTTTTCAGCAATTGTTCGTGTTGCTTTTGTAGATGGCAATTTGAGCAAAGAAGAGAAAGAGTTTATAGATAGATTGGCGATGCGTCTTGAAATTTCTGCATCAGAGTATGAAGAAATACTCGAAAATCCTTTGAAATATCCAATCAACCCACCTTACTTATATGCTCAACGATTGGAGCGATTGTTTGACTTGGCCAGAATGGTTGCTGTTGATCATCATTTGGGCGAAACTCAAATTAAATTATTGAGAAAATTTGCATTAGCATTAGGATTTACGCCTAGTAATGTAAATTATATTGTGGATAAATCACTCGTGTTAGTAGAAGCAAAAGCGGATTTGGATACTTTTGTTTATGAAATGCAGCACATGAATAAATAATTCAAAAAGTTATTTTCATAATAAAGGGATTAAGATATATTTAGTTTTTAGCATAGCAATCTTAATCCCTTTATTGTTAATATTTGCTCAATTTGGCCAATCGCATAAAATCTTCTGCTTTTTCGACCATATTGTTACTTCCACAAAAGAAGGGAACACGCTCATGCAATTCAGTGGCTTGAATTTCCATTATTCTTCCAAAACCATCTGAGGCTTTTCCGCCAGCTTGTTCCACAATAAAGGCCATCGGATTACATTCATATAACAAACGTAATTTTCCTTTTGGTGATTTTGAACTCGTTGGATAAATATATATTCCGCCTTTAATCATGTTTCGGTGAATATCAGAAACTAAACTTCCAATATAACGCGATGTGTAAGGTCTGTCGCCTTCTTCCAATTGACAATATTTGATATAATCTTTCACCCCTTGAGGAAAATGAACATAGTTTCCTTCATTGATGGAATAAATGTTTCCGTCTGGCGAAAATCTCATGTTGGGGTGCGAAAGATAAAAAGTCCCAATCGCGGGATTTAAAGTAAAACCATTCACACCATGACCAGTTGTATAAACGAGCATTGTTGAGGTTCCGTAAATAACATATCCTGCAGCAACTTGATTGGTTCCGGGTTGTAAAAAATCCTCTAAAGTTACTGGTGTTCCAACAGGAGTAATTCTCCTATAAACTGAAAAAATGGTACCCACAGAAACATTCACATCAATATTAGAAGAGCCATCCAAAGGATCCATTAAAACAACATATTTATTATTGTGGCTGTTGTCCGAGCCAGAAACGGTAATAAAATCATCGTTTTCTTCCGAAGCTATTCCGCAAACAATTTCACGATTAATAAGCGTTTGAATAAAAATTTCATTGGCATAAACATCCAATTTTTGTTGATCTTCTCCTTGAATATTTTGTTCGCCGGCAGCACCAACTATATCGACAAGACCTGCTTTGTTCACCTTGTAATTGACTACTTTTGCTGCCAACCGGATGGAGTTGATAATCCGAGATAATTCTCCAGATGAATATTGAAAATCAGCTTGTTTTTCGATGATAAATTCACCTAATGTTTTATTGCGTTCTTCCATTGCGAAATCGTTGTAGTTATTTGTGCAAATATCGCTTTTTTTACGAAATGAAAAATTTATTCCAACAAGAAATTAAGAATTGTATTTTTGTTAAAAAAAAGAAGTAAATGATTATTCGAAAAGGAGACCAAAAGGACATGTTTGCTGTTCTTGAACTCATACAGGAATTGGCAATTTTTGAAAAAGAACCACATGCCGTTGTTGTTACTGCCGACGATTTGATTCGGGATGGATTTCAAGAAAATCCTTTGTTCCATACCTTTGTCGCTGAGCAAGAGGCTGAAATTGTTGGAATGGCACTATATTATTATCGCTATTCTACTTGGAAAGGAAAGACTATTCATTTGGAAGATTTGATTGTGAAGGAAAAAATGAGAGGTTCAGGATTAGGATTTGCACTCTATTCTGAAATAATTGCGCAAGGGAAAAAAGATAAAGTGAGAAGAATTGAGTGGAATGTATTGGATTGGAACACACCTGCAATTGATTTTTATAAAAAATCAGGGGCAAAAATCCTCAATGATTGGCTCGTTGCTCAAATGGATGAAAAAGGAATGGATGAATTTTTAAGTAAATTATAATGAAAATATTCAAATTTGGTGGTGCATCAGTAAAAGATGCTGATGGTATAAAAAATGTGTTAGATGTTTTGCAAAAAGTTGGTTTTGAGGACGTACTTTTAGTAGTTTCTGCAATGGGAAAAACCACGAATGCCTTGGAAGTGGTTATCAAAAATTATTTTGACAAATCAAATGAGATGCAATCCTCATTGCAGGAAGTCAAGAAATACCACAACCAAATTCTACTGGATCTTTTTGAAGACGAAGAAAACGATGCTTTTTTTGCAGTCAACAGCCATTTTGCCGATTTGGAATATTTTTTACGAAGCAATAAATCACCAAATTATAGTTTTGTCTATGATCAAATGGTCAGTTATGGAGAGCTGATTTCAACCACAATTATAAGTTATTATTTCAATTTCAAAGGATTGAAAAACAATTGGCTCGACGTTAGAAATTTTATCAAAACAGATTCGAATTATCGAGATGCTGAGGTAAATTGGGAGACAACTCAGAAGAATATTTCGAAAAATGTAAAGAAAAAAACATTCAATATTACACAAGGATTTCTAGGGTCAGATGAAAATAGTTTTACCACAACATTAGGACGTGAAGGTTCAGATTACACCGCCGCAATTTTTGCCTATTGCTTGAACGCCGAAAGCGTCACTATCTGGAAAGATGTTCCCGGGGTGATGAATGCTGATCCTAGGTATTTTGAAAACGCCATTTTGCTCAACCAAATTTCCTATCGCGAAGCCATTGAATTAGCATTTTATGGCGCTACGGTTATTCATCCAAAAACATTGCAGCCTTTGCAAAAAAAGGAAATTCCATTATATGTAAAATCTTTTTTGAACCCTTTAATGCCAGGAACATGTGTTTCAAAAGGTGCTGATTTAGAGCCAAAAACAGCTTGCTTTATTATAAAAAAAGGGCAATTGTTGATTTCGCTTTCCTCCATAGATTTTTCGTTTATTATGGAAGAAAATATCAGCGAAATTTTTGCCTTGTTTCATCAATATAAAATGAAAGTGAGTTTAATTCAGAATTCCGCAATCAGTTTTTCGGTTTGTATTGAAGATAAATTTCATAATTTCAATGATTTAAAAGCAATGTTGTCCAAGAAATTTAAAGTCTCCTATAATGAAAATGTTTCGTTGTATACCATCAGACATTTTACTAAGGATGCAGCCGAAGCGGTAGAAAAAGATAAAACGGTTTTGCTAAAACAAATTTCTAGAGAAACAATGCAGATTGTTACCAAGGAGTAGTCCTAAAACTGAAAACAAAATTGGCGCTGTCAATTTTCATTAATAAATACAACTTTTGCACTTTTTACGTTATAGTATGTATGCTGAAAAAGATACTTTTATTAGGATTGCTTTTTTATTTTTCTGGACTTCGCGCTCAGGAGATAAAATCGCTATATTTTAATAAAAAAATAGCAGTTTCTAACGATACAATTCAAATCGAGAAAGTCAGCATCAGCCCAAGTTTTTTCAAAATAATTGACCCTTCTGGAAATGTAATTGACTCGAGTTTTTATAAAGTTGACTATAAAAAAGGAAAACTCATTTTCAAAAAAAAGTTAGTTTCTCAAGACAGTTTAACGGTTCGGTATTTCAAATATCCTGACTATTTGACCAAAACCTATAGTATTTATGATCAGGAACGGGTTGTT
>JBILYQ010000082.1:0-8313 GCA_044377655.1 Flavobacterium sp. | reverse complement strand
AACTTTCAATGCTTTTGGCAAACTTGTACGAGCGGCTTGAGTTGTTCTAACATTGGTTTTTGTTGCAATTTTCATCCCCATGTTTCCAGCCAATGCTGAGAAAAATGCTCCAAAAATAAAAGCTACGACTATTAAAATGTGCGTTGTTGCTCCAGGCAAGAAGGTCAGACCGGCTAAAACCACACTGGCTATAACCACAAATATGGCTAGTAATCTGTATTCTGCTTTCAAGAAAGCCAAAGCACCTTCGTAGATGTAATCTGAAATCTCTTTCATCTTACCGTCTCCGGCGTCTTGTTTTAAAACCCAAGATCTTTTAATTGCCATAAAAGCCAATCCTATTAATGCCATAACTATTGGCACATAAATCATCATTGATTCCATAAATTTAAAATGTTTGTTATAAATTTTATCGGGTGCAAAAATAACAAAATTTTAAGAACTTATACAAGTTGTATCACTTTATAAAAAACAAAAGTGCTAATTTTATATAGTTTCTTAAATTTTATTTCTTTTTTTGAGATAATAATGCCAGATTACAAATGATGCCATTGTCCGTTCTGGCTTCCAATTATTTGAAACCAACTCCATTTCTTCAATAGTTTGACAATTGTATAATTCCTTTAACGTGTTTTTTATGGCGATGTCACCAAGAGGAATAATATCCGAAGATTGAAGACAAAACATCAAATACACTTCTATTGACCAATTCCCAACACCTTTTACGGCAATTAATTCTGCTCTGATTTCCGCTTCTGATTTTAAAGAAAATGTAGTAAAATCTAATTCATTTGAATTGACTTTCATGGCTAAATCTCTTAAATAAATGGTTTTTTGTCGCGAAACACCACAATTTCTTAATTCTACATCTGTTGCTTTTAGAATAGTTTCGAAAGTTATTTCGCCCAAAAGCAATAAAATTTTGTCATAACAGGCTTTGGCCGATGCAATAGAAACTTGTTGTTCTAGTATTATATGACAAAGAGCCGAAAATCCTTCGGCTCTTTTTTGTATGATTGGATTACCGAAATTTTCGATAATATGTTGTAAAATTTTGTCTTTTTCGGACAAATAATCGAGTGCTTTTTTCATATTAAAAATAAAACCCAAACGAACCCTTAATGGTAAAATTACTCGCATCTGGAACATCTCTATAATTTCCTCTCCAACCGAAATCCAATCGGAATACTTTAAATATATTCCCAACTCCAGCACTATATTCCCAATATGGTTTTTCAGGCGCATTGTAAATTAAACCTGAAGCATTGATAGCTTTATTTTCATCAGAAATTGTTCCGTAAACTCCTCTAATACCAACAATTTCTCTTAAATTTAATTTTCTAAGCAATGGAATTCTGGAGAAAATTTTGCCGTTGAAATTATGTTCCCATTGAAATGTTGCGTATTCGTCAGAAACAAATTCGTAGAAATTCAAGTTACTAAAAGTGTTGTCAATAATAAAATAGGTTTGGTTTCCGGGAACAACACTCAATAATCCTAGTGGTACTTGACCGAAAGTTTTTCCTAATTCCATGGTAAAATTGGAACGTCCTAAAGCACCAATGATAACAGGCTGTTTGTAATACAATTGCAGTTTTTGATAATCAAAATCACTTTGAACAAAACCTTTAAATCCTTGGCTATAATTTATAAAAAAACGACTGAAAGGCGCATCAACATAACGTCTTTCAACTCCATAGCCGATGGTCTTTCTCTTAGGAGTATATTCTACTTGAAGGTTTAACTCTGCCTGTTTTACTTCACTTTTGGTAGTTGTAAAAGTGTCATCAGTGAAATAATCTAAACTAAATGTGGGCGATGCTGACTCCAGCGTTCGATAAGAGAATCCTGTTTGTAATACTACATTTTTTACTGGCTCAATTTCTACCGCCAAAGTACTCAGATTAATGTTTGTCAATTTACCGTTTGAACCTGAAGAAAACAAACTCGAAGACGCAAAACTCCTACCCAAAACATCGTTTGTTGTGGTTAAACTTGCACCAATTTGTTCAACATCGCGCCTATTTCCTCCCGAAATGATGATTCTGTTTTTCTTATCAATCATCCATTTTCCTGATAATCCGTATTTGAACTTGTTGTCATCAAAACCATAAGCTGTATAGCCTTGCAAACGCCATAAATCATTAGGTCCAAAATAGGTTCTTCCGCCAGCACGCAATCGAATTCCTTCCACTTCGTTGTATCCGACAGTTGAAAAAATCGGCCCATAATCAAAATTGCCATACTGAATATAACCGCTTCCCAAAATGGACACTAGGTTATACATCTGCTTAAATTTCTTGACTGTTTTTAGGGTGTCGAGCATTTTATATATTCCAGCCTCATCTTTATTTAATTTTTCAAAACGGTTTTCTTCCCAAAATTCATCTGATTTTCTGTATACTGAATTATCAATAAAATTTACCTCTTGTTTGAATAAACTTTCTGGTTTTTTTACATTGAATTTATGGTTTCTAGCCAAAGTAGTTCGTTTTCCATAAACTCCTTTAGATGTTTCTTTTTTGTTCAATGCAAAATCAGACATCATATAATCGCGTGTAAGTAAAAATACAGAGTCGTTTAAAACCTCAAATTCTTGTTCGATATAGATTTCTTTTACCCAGTTGATGTTTGCACTTTTAGTAACTGCCATAGAGATGTCTTTAATGGCAAATGTGGTGTCATTCACCCAAAAATCTCCTTTAAAAGTGAGTTCGTTTTTTCGTCTTGGATAAAAAACAATGTTATAACACCATTTGTTATCAATGAATGTAGTATCTGACAAGACATAATTATAAACATCGATCCCTGTTGTAGACAATGGACTTGTAAAACTTTTGTCGAAAAAGTTCAGGTAGTTGTCGTAAATATCATAATCCGAATACAAATCTTTTATAAATGTATTCACACCATCACCATTTGTCAATCCAGAATTTTTATTGGCTTTTAAAACTTCTTTAGTTTTTTTGGTGACATTGTCTCCATAAACATCCATTAATGACTCATTAATAAATATGGGTAAATACGTTTTTCCAGTAACATCAGAAGTGTCTACTTGATTAAAAATAAACTCCATGCCTTTAAAAATCTTACTTTTCATAAAAGCGCTGTCAATGGTATTCATATCAAATTCAACTTTCTCGTATTTCTCATACTCGTATTGTTTGAACATTTTCAATCCATTTTTCCTTTTTCGTTCCCAAATTTTTCTCAAAATATCCAAAGCTGGATTATTTTTTTTGGAAGTTTTCCCTGCATAAACAACTACTTCCTTTAAATTATTTCCTTCTTTCAGAACAACTTTAAAATCATAATTAACAAGTTTTGGCAAATTAACTTCTTTAGTCGGAAAACCATCAAATGCCACTATTAAGGTATCGTAATTATTTGGCGATTCAATATAAAATCTACCATCTTCATTGGAAACAATTCCAATATTAGAACCCTTAAATGTAATGTTGGCATAAGGAATAGGTTGATTCGAATTGTCGACAACAATGCCACTAACTTTTGTTTGAGAAAAAACGGAATTTGTCAATGCAAAAACCATTAGAATAATTAGAATAATTTTTTTCATGATTCAAAAAAACTTCATCAAAGTTAATTATGATGAAGTTTCAAATATAGTTATTAAGATTACTAGATTTTTAGACTTCTTAGATTTTTAGAAATTTTTCTAACGTTCTAAATGCCTATCGCTCTAGCCTTCTATTTATATGTAACTTTTTTCACTGCCTTAATAACATCTTGTGCATTTGGCAACCATTCTTTCAACAATGTTGGAGAATAGGGCGCAGGAGTATCTGCAGTAGTAATTCTTTGTATAGGAGAATCTAAATAATCAAATGCGCGTTCTTGAACGATATACGATATTTCAGAGGCAACACTTGCAAATGGCCAAGCCTCTTCCAAAACTACCAATCTATTTGTTTTTTTTACTGAGGTAATAATAGTATCATAATCCATCGGGCGAACCGTTCTTAAATCAATAATTTCACATGAAATTCCTTCTTTAGCTAATTCGTCAGCAGCAGCATAGGCTTCTTTTATAATTTTTCCAAAAGAAACAATTGTTACATCTGTTCCTTCACGTTTTATCTCAGCAACGCCAAGCGGTATAATATAATCACCATCAGGAACTTCGCCTTTATCACCATACATTTGCTCACTTTCCATAAAAATAACGGGGTCATTATCACGAATAGCAGCTTTTAATAAACCTTTGGCATCGTAAACAGATGATGGAACAACAACTTTTAATCCTGGCGTGTTGGCAAACCAATTTTCAAAAGCTTGCGAGTGTGTTGCTCCAAGTTGACCCGCCGAAGCAGTTGGTCCACGAAAAACCATCGGCATTGGAAATTGTCCGGCCGACATTTGACGCATTTTTGCAGCATTATTTATAATTTGATCAATCCCAACTAACGAAAAGTTAAAAGTCATGTATTCCACAATTGGTCGGCAACCATTCATCGCGGAACCCACAGCAATACCAGCAAAACCAAGCTCTGCAATTGGCGTGTCAATAACTCTTTTTGGACCAAATTCGTCCAACATCCCTTTTGAGGCTTTGTAAGCACCGTTATACTCGGCAACTTCTTCACCCATTAAATATATGGTTTCATCGCGACGCATTTCTTCACTCATTGCCTCACAAATCGCTTCTCTAAATTGTATCGTTCTCATATTTATATAGTATGTCTGTAATTTTGAAAGGCAAAAATAATTATTTTATGTCATTAAAAAGCAAAAATTACTTTAAATAATTCGGAGCCGATTCCTGCTTTTCGCTATATCTTTTCTTCCACCAAAAAGCGGAAGAAAAGGATGTCGCTTCAATCAGGGCTACGAAATCGATATAATACAGATAAAATTCAATTAAATATTATGCATGCATAGTATATTATTCAAAATATTATGCTAATTTTGCACCTCAATTATTAGCACTAAATACTAAAAATATGAAAATATTAGTTTGCATCAGTCACGTTCCTGATACTACTTCCAAGATTAATTTTATCAATAACGACTCTGAATTTGACACAAATGGAGTTCAATATGTAATCAATCCAAATGATGAATTTGGTTTAACTAGAGCCATTTGGTTTCAAGAACAACAAGGAGCCAATGTTACCGTTGTAAATGTTGGCGGACCAGAAACCGAAGCTACTTTAAGAAAAGCATTGGCTATTGGCGCAAATGAAGCCATTCGTGTCAATGCAACTCCTGCAGACGGCTTTTTCGTTGCAAAACAATTGTCCGAAGTTATCAAAAATGGTAGTTATGACCTTGTCATCTGTGGTAAAGAATCGTTAGACTATAATGGCGGAATGGTTCCTGGAATGGTTGCAGGTTTATTAGGTTTGAACTTTGTCAATTCTTGTATCGATTTGAAAGTTGATGGAAATTCAGCCAAAGCAATAAGAGAAATTGATGGCGGAAAAGAAACTATTTCAGCTTCATTACCACTAGTAATTGGTGGTCAAAAAGGATTGGTGGAAGAAAAAGACTTAAGAATTCCAAACATGAGAGGAATTATGACAGCTAGAACAAAAGCACTAACAGTACTTGAGGCCATTGAAGTCAACACTACAACAAAAGCAGTGAAATTTGAAAAACCTGCGCCAAAATCTGCGGTGAAATTAATTAGTCCTGATAATTTGGACGAGTTGATTAATCTTTTACACAACGAAGCAAAAGTAATCTAATAGTTAAAAGTCGAATGTCATAAGATAGAAATTTACAACACTTCCTCTTTACGACTTTAGCCTTTAAAACTTAAATAAAAATAAAAAATTATGGCAATAGTAATTTATGCAGAATCGGTAGAAGGAAAATTCAAAAAAGTAGCTTTTGAATTGGCTTCTTATGCAAAAAAAGTAGCAGAAACATTAGGAACAACTGTAACAGCTGTAACTATCAACTCAGGAAATGTTTCGGAATTATCAAAATATGGAGTGGATAAAGTTTTGAAAGTAGCCAATGATAAACTATCGGGTTTCAATGCCAAAGCGTATGCTGATGCTATAAAACAAGCTGCACAAAAAGAAAATGTGAAATTGGTTTTACTGTCTTCAACAACAGATAGTTTGTATTTAGCACCTTTGGTTGCAGTTGGTTTAGAAGCTGGTTTTGCTTCTAATGTGGTTGGATTGCCAATAAGCACCTCTCCATTCCAAGTAAAAAGAACCGCTTTCTCAAATAAAGCCTTCAACATTACCGAAATTAATACCGAGGTAAAAGTATTGAGTTTAGGCAAAAACTCTTACGGAATCTTTGAGAATGATTCAAACATGACAGAAGAAGATTTTTCGCCAAGTTTAAACGATTCGGACTTTTCTGTAAAAGTAGAATCCGTGGAAAAAGGTTCTGGAAAAGTGACCATTGCTGATGCAGACGTTGTCATTTCTGGTGGTCGTGGTTTAAAAGGTCCAGAAAACTGGGGAATGGTTGAAGAATTAGCAACTGTACTTGGCGCAGCAACAGCTTGCTCAAAACCAGTTTCTGATTTGGGTTGGAGACCACATAGCGAACACGTAGGACAAACTGGAAAACCTGTAGCAACAAACTTATATATTGCTATTGGAATATCCGGTGCAATTCAACATATTGCTGGAATTAGCTCCTCTAAAGTAAAAGTGGTAATAAACTCAGATCCCGAAGCGCCTTTTTTCAAAGTTGCAGATTATGGCGTTGTAGGTGATGCTTTTGAAATCGTTCCAAAACTTATCGAGAAACTAAAAGAGTTCAAAGCAAATAACTCTTAATTTCTCAAAATTATAATTCATGAGCCATTCAAAATTAAATTTGAATGGCTCATTTTTTTTATGGTTTGTCTTTTAAAAAGAGAAAAGTTTTGTTACTTTGCAATTAGTACGATGTTGTAAGTTTCAATCTTGTTTTTTATATCAAAAAGAAGTGTTTAAATTCTAAATGGAAGTAAATTACAATTGATTTACTAATTTGTCAACACCAGAAAATCCATAATAATTAGTGTAATTCGTAGAAACATACAAATAATGAGTTTAGTAAAACTTACCATAAAAGGAATATCATACAGCCAAACTCAAAATGGAGCCTACGCTTTAATTTTAAACGAAGTCGATGGCGAACGAAAGTTGCCAATTGTAATTGGAGCTTTTGAAGCTCAGTCTATTGCAATAGCTTTAGAGAAAGAAATAAAACCTCCACGTCCATTAACACACGATTTGTTTAAAAGTTTTGCTGAACGTTTTGATATTGTTGTAAAACAAGTTATTATTCACAAATTAGTTGATGGTGTTTTTTATTCAAGCATTATTTGCGAGAGAGATAAAATCGAGGAAATTATTGATGCGAGAACATCGGATGCAATTGCATTAGCACTTCGTTTTAACGCACCTATTTTTACCTATAAAAACATTTTAGACAAAGCAGGAATTTATTTGAATTCAAATCCTAACGAAACTGAAATGCACAACACAGAAGATGATGGAATATTATCAACTCCAGAAACTTTTGGATTAGAAAACGACAGTCCTTCACCCGAAAATCAATATAAAACTTTTAGTCTTTCAGAATTAAACGATTCTCTGGAAAAAGCTGTTCAAGATGAAGATTACGAAAAAGCAGCAAAAATTAGAGATGAAATTTCGAAAAGAGAATCTTAAAAAATTATTTTAAATTGTGAATTCTAAATTTTAATTTGAAACTCTAATTTACAATACAAAATGTAAAATTTAAAATAACAAAAATGAAACAATACCACGATTTAGTGAAACACGTTTTGGAAAATGGTTGCCAAAAAGGAGACAGAACAGGAACAGGAACAAAAAGTGTATTTGGATACCAAATGCGATTTGATTTAAGCGAAGGTTTCCCAATGGTAACTACCAAAAAACTTCACTTAAAGTCAATTATTTACGAATTACTCTGGTTTTTGAAAGGCGATACAAATATTGCTTATCTAAAAGAAAATGGAGTGAATATTTGGAATGAATGGGCAGATGAAAATGGAGATTTAGGACCCGTTTATGGACATCAGTGGCGCAATTGGAATAATGAAGAGATAGATCAAATCGAAGAGTTGATAGAGACTTTAAAGAATAATCCAGATAGTCGCAGGATGTTGGTTTCAGCATGGAATCCATCCGTCTTACCAGACACTTCAAAATCTTTTTCCGAAAATGTAGCTAATGGAAAAGCAGCTTTACCTCCATGTCATGCCTTTTTTCAATTTTATGTTGCTGAAGGAAAATTATCGTGCCAATTGTATCAAAGAAGTGCCGATATTTTTCTTGGAGTTCCCTTTAACATTGCATCTTATGCTTTATT
>JBILYQ010000321.1:0-2746 GCA_044377655.1 Flavobacterium sp. | reverse complement strand
GATAAAAAACAAAGTCTTGAAAAGACGCTGGAGAATTTACTTTGCTAAATTTATTTAGATGTAATTTAAAAGCATGTTCATAGTTTTTAATTCTAAATGCTGGGTCAAAAGCATTCTCTAAAACATATTCTTTTACAAACTTATTAGTAACAAAAGAAGAGAAAAAAAATTCTGGATTATTAACTTTTAGCAAGCAATCAAAAACATCTAAAGCAATCATTGATTTAAAATGAGTTTCCCTATCGGTAAGACTATCAAAATAAGCAAACAAGGGTTTTTCGGCCTTAAGCGCAATACACTGATAAAGCAACCCTTGCTCAGGAGTATTATGTTTATTAATTACCTTACCATTTAAAGCATTAGTATCCTGTATTTTCTCTAAAAAAGCGTTCCAAGAACTATAGCCAATGTAATTTACTAACATAGTCAATGTATGCTTGTAAGGATTAATTCCCGAATGGTTTACAAACAATCTATACAAGGTGGTTACAGAAATACTCCCATAGCCTTCTTTCAAAAGAACCTCACTTAACTTTGTACAATCGGGTATGCCGTTAACAGAAAAGCACAATTTGAGCGCAATTTGGCTTTTTAACTCCAAAAGGGTATAGGAATCTAATGCAAGTCTTGTTTCGGTCATAAAGGAAAATAATATCAAATTTAAATGATTTGATTTGACATATCCAATTCTAGCCCTACTTATTTTCTTCCCTTTGTTCATTCGTAAAAAATGGTGTACAAAGTCACTTATACCTTAAAATTTAGTAAGCTCGATGGTTTTTTATCATAGACCCGATTCCTTTTTTATTTTGTCTTGATGTATTTTATAATTACCGTACAGCTTTTATATAAAAGGCGTACGGCTATTGAGTAAAAGATGTACGGCTTTTAGACTAAAGTCGTACATCTTTTTATATATTTGTCAGGACGAAACTATTTTATTGACCTAAACAACTTATTTATATGTCCGTACGATTTAAAATGATACCCAAGCAAAACAATTTGGTATCGCCTCCCGAAGTAAACTATTATCCTTGTGCGGTCAGCAAAGGCGAAGTACATTTAGACGATTTAGCTCGAATTATTGCGGGGCGGTGTACTGTAAGTAAAGCAGATTGTTATGGCGTAATGATTGCTTTGAGCCATGTCATTGGCGAAGCCCTTTCTGATGGTAAAATTGTTAAGATTGACAGTTTGGGTACTTTTTCACTAACCTTGTTGGGATTGGCCGCAGCAACACCCGATGCATTAGGCAAGTCAAACATCAAAAAAGCCAAGATATTATACAAGCCATCCAAGGATTTGAAGGATATGATTGGAAAAATTGAGTATAAAAGAATGCGTTAGTTTTGAGACTATTTAATTTAAAAAAACCGATAAGACGACAGAACCACTTGTTCTATACCAAAAACGAATCATGGTGGCTCATTGGCTTTTCCATGCTTTTATCTGGCGGTATTATGATTGAGCCACAATTAATTTGCGCCTCGCTCCTTAATGGGCAACTGTCCGACATGTGGTTGTATTGGAGCGCTGCCATTGGGTCGGCTTTCAGCGCATCCTTTTTTGCCCACTTATGGCGCAATGTGCCTGCAAAAACCGAAAATGAGTTGTTGTTTTTTCGCTTTTCGGGCAAAGGAGCTAGGGTGTTGCATCAGTTTAGAAGCCTCTATTTAGGTTTGATTATCATTCCTTTTCTTATCAGTTTTAGCGTATTGGCTTTTGCTAAGATTTTCTGTTTTATTGTGGGTATCGAATTGCAATTGGCTATTGGTATATTAACAGTAGGGCTCGTTATTCTAACCTTTTTTAATAGTTTAAAGTCAAGGCTTAGAATGGATTTTGTTCTTTTTGTGGTTTTTATGATACTTTTTCTAATCATCGTTATCACCCTTTTTTACAATACGGGAGGATTATCCCATCTGTCAGAAACCATCAAATCTTCAAAAAACCATTTTGATATTATTCCGTCCGTGGGTTCTAAAACCTTCATTGCTTTTATCGTTTTTATACTGGTGCAATGGTGGTCGGCATCGCTATTGGATTATCCCGACATGAATGGCCAAAAGTTGATGGCAAGCAATGGCGGTAAAGATTTGGTAAAAAGTGTTTTCCTTCCTTCATTATTCACTATTCTCTTTAGAGTAGCGCTATTTGCTTTGCCATTTATGGCGGTTGGTTATGGGTTTACCAATGGTTTACCGGACAGCGAATTGGCTTTTACCGCTTTATTTGTGAAGGCTTTACCTTCCTGGATGTTGGTTTTGGTGATAGGCTTTTTTATGATTCCGTTCTTGTCGTTTGTGCAAAACACCCAAAATTGGGGCGGTTCGTTATTAATTGAAAACTTTTATAAACACACCATTAATCCTCACTTAAGTGATAAAATGGCTAAAAAGTGGGGAATCGCTGCAATGATATATCTTATCCTAGTAGCTGGAGTAATTTCAATATTTGCTGAATCGTTAATAGGGATTACTAAATATTTATTTGCCATTACGGCTGGTGTTGGTCCTGTATTTATGCTTCGTTGGTATTGGTGGCGCATCAATGCTTGGTCGCAGTTATCGGCAATGGTAGCAGCATTGGTCTACCCTCCTATTTTTGATTGGCTTTTTGTTAACAATATAACCATACATCAATTAATTATTGCCCTAGAACGCAATTACAACATGGAATATTATCCAATTAAAATAGTGGTATTAACTATGGTGGTTTGCATTACATGGTTATTAGTTACTTTTTT
>JBILYQ010000320.1:0-2750 GCA_044377655.1 Flavobacterium sp. | reverse complement strand
TTTTTGATTTATTAGAAAGAGCTTTAAAAATTTCTAAATTGACAAATGGCGCTTTCGATATTTCATATGCATCAATGGACAAAATATGGAAGTTTGATGGAAGTATGAAAGAAATGCCAACACCAGAGGCTATAAAAGAATCAGTTTCGAAGATTGGATATGAAAATATCATTTTAAATGATAAGGAGAAAACCGTTTTTCTAAAGTTGGGCGGCATGAAACTAGGTTTGGGAGGAATAGGTCAAGGTTATATTGCTGATAAAGTCAAAGAATTATTGATGTCCAAGGGTTGCAAATCTGGATTGGTCAATGTTTCTGGTGATATCAATGCTTGGGGAAAACAACCTAATGGAGAATCTTGGAAAGTGGGAATTGTAAATCCAATGAATAAAAATAATATTTTTGCCACTTTTCCCTTGGTGAATAGCGCTGTAGAAACATCAGGCAGTTATGAAAAATATGTAGTCTTTAACGGTATTAGGTATTCGCACATAATTGATCCAAGATCGGGTTATCCTGCAACGGGAATTGTAAGTGTTTCTGTTTTTGCTAAACAAACTGAAATAGCCGATGCATTAGCTACAGGAATTTTTGTTTTGGGTGTTGAAGTTGGGTTAGATTTAGTAAACCAACTCAAAGGAATTGAATGTATTATTGTAGATGATAAAGGAAAAATTCATTCGTCCAAAGGAATAGATATAAAAAAATTTAAATCATACAAATGATGAAAAAAATTATAGTAATGATGTTTGTTGGAATGGTACTACAATCGTGCTCCTCTGTAAAAGAATACGAGAAAGAAAAAATAAACGATCCAGATATGAAACTTTCAGCCCGCACATCGGAGCGATATGAAACTTCATTTCAAGTGTATCGTGAAGCTGCAGCTGGAGCAAATGGCGGAAAATCTGGTGGTGGTTGTGGATGTAATTAATTGAATAAGAAACAAAATTTAGTTTAAAAACAGAAGACATTCAAAATGAAGTTAAAAATTATAGTACTACTATTAATGATTTGGAATTTTTCTTTTTCGCAAGAAAAAGATTCAGTTCCAGTTTTTAAAAAACGTGTTTTGGAAACGGTTGAAGTAGATTTTTTGGCAAGTTATTACAAGCAAGACGGCCTTCATTCCGCTGTTTCTGGTGGAATTGGATCTGAAAAACTTACCGATTTAGCATCGAATATTGTAGTGGCTATGCCAATGAATGATGATGATATTTTGACAATTGATGTTGGAATTTCAGCCTACACTTCGGCATCATCAAGCAATATTAATCCGTTTAATTCCACTGGAGCTTCTGGTGGCGGTGATGATGATGATGATGACAGAGCTGTCTCTGGGCCATATGGAACTCCTTGGCAAGCATCTTCTGGTGCTTCTGCACAAGACGCTTTAGTTGCTTTAGTGGCAAATTATAGTCATAGTAGTGATGATAGAAATTTTATTTGGAATGCAGACGTTTCATTTTCAAATGAATATGATTACACATCCATTGGTTTTGGAGGTGGAATTGCAAAACTTTTCAATGAAAAAAATACCGAATTGAGTTTAAAAACTAATGTTTATCTTGATCAATGGCGTCCAATTTATCCAACAGAGCTTCATGAATTCTCAAAATATGGTGCTAATTTTTTAAATCAAGGTTATTTTAATGGTGTAACTGTTTTAAACCAAAGTGGATTGGCCACAACAGAGTATTTACCTTCGGCTTTTGAAACTATAAGTTCGGTTAACAGAAATTCGTACTCCGTTTCGTTGGGTTATTCTCAAGTAGTGAATAAAAAGCTGCAATTTTCTCTATTTTTAGATGTTTTACAACAACAAGGATTATTGTCCTCTCCTTATCATAGAATGTATTTTGCTGACAAAGAAAACTTTTATATTGGACAACCACAATACATTCCAAATTATGAAAGCACAAGTAATGTTGGCGTTTACAAACTGGCCGATGACATTGAAAGATTGCCGGATACTCGATTTAAAACACCATTTGGAGCTCGTTTAAATTATTATATTAATGAAAGATTCGTTCTAAGAACATATTACCGTTTTTATACTGATAATTGGGATGTACAATCGCATACAGCAAGCGTCGAACTTCCAATCAAAATTTCTGAGAGATTTACCGTTTTTCCAATGTATCGTTATTATACTCAAACCGAGTCTAAATACTTTGCGCCTTATGAAAAACATCTATCCACTGAAAAATATTATACATCAGATTTTGATTTAGCTACATTTAATGCTAATCAATATGGTTTTGGTATAAATTACACAGATGTATTTATGGGTGGAAAAATTTGGAAATTTGGATTGAAAAATATTGATTTTCGATACAATCACTATAGTAGAAGCGATAATTTAAAAGCGGATATTGCTACTATTGCTTTCAAATTTGTAATGCAATAACAATGAATATTTTAATAGTTGAAGACGAAATAGGAATTGCCAATTTTCTAAAACAAGGTTTGGAAGAAGAAGGGTATACCGTTTTTGTGGCAAACGATGGGGAAAGGGGACTTCAATTGGCCACAAGCCAAAAAATAAATATGATATTGTTAGATTGGATTTTACCCAAAATGAGTGGAATTGAAGTTTGTAAAGCTATTCGAAAAGTAGATTCAAAAACACCTATTATTTTTCTAACTGCCAAAGATACCATTCAAGAAACCATTGAAGGATTAAAAGCTGGAGCCAATGACTATATCAAGAAGCCCTTTAGTTTTGATGAATTAGTAGAGCGAATAAA
>JBILYQ010000001.1:0-25895 GCA_044377655.1 Flavobacterium sp. | reverse complement strand
ACTGAATTCAACGGAGTGGTTCGTTATTATTATTACCCCAATCTAGACGCCTATTTTGATATGAGAACATCAAAATACATTTTTAAAGAAGATGGAGCATGGGTAAAAAAGAATACTATTGCCCCAAATTATCGTGGCTATTCCATTATGAACAACTACAAAGTTCAAATTACAGACTATTTTGGAGATACACCAAACGAGTTTATTAATGAACACAAGAAAAAGTTTCCACCCAACTATAAGAGGCGATTTCCAAAAGAAAGCAATTCAAACAATTAGAAGACATAATACAAACACATCATTATTTCAAGAAGGAAAAACCTAGTTGTTTTTCCTTTTTTTATTTAAAGAAAGCACTACATCGGTTTAAATGTTAATAATCTCATAATACCAACTTTGTGGCATCACTATTGTCTAACTTTTATAATAAATAATTTAATAATTAAGATTATGAATACACTTAAAATAATAGTCGGACTGTTGCTTTTTACAACATTCAATTCGCAAGCCCAAGTCTCGGTAAATGTAAATATTGGAACACCTCCTTTTTGGGCATCACCAGGAAATGTAAGAGTAGATTATTATTTTCTGCCTGAAATAGATGCTTATTATGATGTTCCCGCGCAACGATTTATTTATATCAGCAATGGAAGATGGATTCGTTCTGCTTCATTGCCATATAGATACAGAAATTATGATCTTCGTCATGGAAGAACCGTTTACCTAAGAGATTACAGAGGACATTCTCCTTATCAATACCACAAACAACATAAAGTAAAATACTATAAAGTTCATCACAATCAAGGTAACAGAAAAGTAGTTGTTCGATCAAACAATTATAAATCCAACAATAAAAACAATGACCATGGAGATAGAGATCATGGGAATAAAGGTCGTGAAAACAAAGGTCACGGAAATAAACATAAAGACTAGCAGACAGCAGACAGCAATACGATTTAAAAGAGCAAAACCAATTGGTTTTGCTCTTTTTTTTTATCTGTTAAAGAAACTTTAAGAGGAAGAGGTTACCACTCTAATTTACTATATTTGAAAACCAAATAATATCTTAATTATGCTGAAATACAGAAGTACCTTCATTTTACTTTTACTTGCAATAAGCAACAGTTTTGCACAACAACCAAAAAAAGCGAATGCAGCAGAAATTTACAATCAACTACAAAAGCTAAATTTTCTGGGTTCAGTTTTATATATCGCAGCACATCCAGATGATGAAAACACCCGATTGATCTCTTATTTATCCAATGACAAAAAAGCACGAACAGGTTATTTATCACTAACTCGAGGTGATGGCGGTCAAAACCTAATTGGTCCAGAATTAAGAGAATTATTGGGCTTGATAAGAACCCAAGAACTTATTGAGGCAAGGAAAATTGATGGAGGTGAGCAATTTTTTTCTAGAGCCAATGATTTTGGATACTCCAAAAATCCTGATGAAACTTTGGAAATTTGGAACAAAAACCAAGTGCTTAGCGATATGATTTGGACCATTAGAAAATTCAAACCCGATGTAATTATCAATCGGTTTGACCATCGTTCTCCAGGCACAACCCATGGTCACCATACCGCTTCGGCCATGTTGAGCATGGAAGCTTTTGACAAGGTAAATGACTCTTCCGTTTTTCCAAATCAATTGGAATTGGTTACAACTTGGCAACCAAAACGTGTTTTCTTCAATACCTCATGGTGGTTTTATGGTAGTAAAGAAAAATTTGAAAAAGCCGATAAAACTAACTTAGTCAAGTTACAAATAGGAAGTTATTATGCTTCCATGGGGAAATCAAATCAGGAAATTGCCGCTTTGAGCAGAAGTTGTCATCAGTCGCAAGGATTTGGAAGCACCGGAACCCGTGGCGAAGAGGAGGATTATTTAGAATTTTTGAAAGGTGACATACCAACCGATAAATCAAACCTTTTTGATGGCATTGATACAACTTGGAACAGAGTAAAAGGTGGAAAAGCAATCGGAGATATTCTATATGCTGTGGAAAAAAACTTTGATTTTAAAAATCCATCCAATAGTATTGCAGAATTGGTAAAAGCCTATAGTATCATAGAAAAGCTGGAAGACAAGCATTGGAAAAACATTAAATTGGAAGAAATAAAAAAAGTCATTGTAGCATGTGCAGGATTATATTTAGAAGCGGTTGCCGAGAGTCAGGAAATAACTCCAGGAAGCGCTTTAAAAATAAAGGTTGAAATCATAAATAGAAGTACCGTTCCAATGCAACTTACAGGTATTGGAGCCGTACCAGTTTATATTAATAATGAAAAAAATATTGATTTAAAATTCAACATTCTCTTCTCCGAAAGTAATACGATACAACTTCCTCATAATCTAAATTATACAACTCCATATTGGTTAAACGAACAAGGAACAATCGGCATGTATCGTGTAGATGAGCAACAAAAAATTGGCATACCCGATGTGTTGCGACAAGTAATGGTGGGCTTCTGGATAGTAATTAATGGCGTTGAAATTCCTTTTGAAAGAAATGTGATTTACAAATACAATGATGATGTAAAAGGCGAGGTTTACCAACCTTTGGATGTTGTTCCAATAGTAACCTCATCCATAGCCGAAAAAGTATACATCTTTAATAATGACAAAAACAAAACAGTAACCGTAAAGGTAACAGCTGGAAAAGACGACATAAAAGGCAATGTTAAACTAGAAGTTCCTGCTGAATGGTCTGTTGTCCCTGCTGAAATCCCATTTGTCTTGACTAAAAAAGGAGAAGAAGCTATGGCTATTTTTAGCGTTACACCATCAAAAGAAGCTAGCGAAATTACTATCAAAAGCATTGTAACCATTGAGGAAAAAACATTTGACAAAGAAAAAGTCGATATCAATTATGGGCACATTTACAAGCAAATGGTCTTGAAATCGGCTGAAGCTAGAGGCATCCGCCTTAAGATAAAAACCAAGAACGAAAAAATAGCCTATATCATGGGCGCCGGTGATGAAGTGCCGAAAAGTTTAATTCAGATGGGGTATGAAGTCACTTTATTGAAACCAGAAGAAATCACACCAACAAAACTCCTTACTTTTGATGTGGTCATCACTGGAATTCGAGCCTATAATGTTATCAACACACTGTCTTTCAAACAAAAAATTCTTTTTGATTTTGTCAAAAGCGGAAAAACCATGATTGTACAATACAACACGAACAGCGATTTGGTAACCAATGAAATTGCTCCTTTCCCACTCAAAGTATCTCGAGACAGAGTTACAGAAGAAAATGCCGAAGTTCGATTTCTTGCACCAAAGCATCCAATTTTAAATTATCCAAATAAAATAGTTGCCGAAGATTTCAAAGGTTGGAAACAAGAGCAAGGCTTATATTATCCGAGCGAATGGGATTCTAATTTCACAGCTATTCTCTCTGCAAACGATACAGGCGAAACTCCAAAAAATGGAGCACTGCTTGTTGCAAAATATGGAAAAGGCAATTACATTTACACAGGATTGAGTTTCTTCAGAGAATTGCCAGAAGGCGTTCCTGGTGCATTCAGATTATTAGCAAACATGATAGCAATTGGAAAATAATATGGACACTGAAAAAAAAGCATACTGGAAAAGCAGCTACACATGGGTTTTAATTGCCAATGTGATTTATATTATCATCTTTTTTATTCTTACCCAATTATTCTATTAATATGCAACAACTCGATTGGATTGTTCTTTCGGTAACGTTACTTTTTATAGTTTTCTATGGTGTTTACAAAACCAAAGGAAGCAAAAATGTTGAAGATTATATTCTCGGAAACCAGGAAACGCCCTGGTGGACAGTTGGTCTTTCTGTGATGGCAACACAAGCCAGCGCAATCACTTTTTTATCCACACCAGGTCAAGCCTATCATGACGGAATGGGTTTTGTACAATTCTATTTTGGGCTACCCATTGCCATGGTGGTTATCTGTTTTACCTTTATTCCAATCTATCACCGGCTAAAAGTATATACCGCTTACGAATACTTAGAACAACGATTTGATTTAAAAACAAGATCATTCACTGCCATTTTATTCCTAATTCAGCGTGGCTTGGGAACTGGATTGACAATTTATGCCCCATCTATCATCCTATCGTCTATTCTGGGTTGGAACCTAACAATGCTCAACATCATTATCGGAATTCTTGTGATGATTTACACCTTTGTTGGCGGCACAAAAGCGGTAAATGTTACCCAAAAACAGCAAATGTTTATCATCATGAGTGGCATGTTCATTACCTTTTTCTTGATATTACATCTGTTGCCAAATGACATGACCTTTTCCAACGCTATGCATATTGCGGGTGCCAATGACAAAATGAACATTTTGGATTTCTCGTTTGACCCGGAAAACCGCTATACCTTTTGGAGTGGAATAACGGGTGGTTTCTTTCTGATGCTTTCTTATTTTGGCACCGACCAATCGCAAGTGGGTCGCTATTTATCCGGAAAATCTGTTCGCGAAAGCCAAATGGGATTGATTATGAATGGATTTCTGAAAGTCCCAATGCAGTTTTTCATCTTGTTGACGGGAGTGATGGTTTTTGTGTTTTTCCAATTCAATTCGGTGCCTTTGCATTTCAATCCTGTCAATCGAGGAGCCATCGAAAAATCAGAGCATGCCTCAAGATATACCGCTTTGGAAAACCAATTAAAAACCCTCTCTGAAGAAAAAAAAGAATTCAACTTGTTATATATTGACCATTTGAACCAAAATTATGACAATCCTATTCTGAGAAAGAAACTCATTGCCCTTTCGGGAAAAGAAAAAGATTTGAGAGACGAAGCCAAAGAAATTATCATTAAAGTAGATTCTAAAGCCGAAACAAACGATAAAGATTATGTGTTTATTTATTTTATTCTCAATTATTTGCCAACAGGACTAATCGGGCTTTTGCTTGCAGTCATTCTTTCTGCGGCCATGTCTTCTTCGGCATCTGGATTGACTGCTTTAGCATCGACCACGGCAATAGATATTTACAAACGCAATGTAAAAGAAGAGAAGTCAGACAAACATTATGTAACCGCCACACGCTATTTTACCCTGCTTTGGGGAGTTATTGCAATTCTCTTTGCCTGTGTGGGAACGCTTTTTGAAAATTTAATCCAACTGGTAAATATCGTTGGTTCCATCTTTTACGGAACGGTTTTAGGAGTATTCTTGGTTGGTTTTTATATCAAGTACGTCAGAGCGAATGCCATTTTTTACAGTGCGGTGATTAGCCAAACTACAATATTTTTTATCTATTATTTCGCCATTCATATTCACCCATCTGGACAAGAAAAACTGGGATACCTGTGGCTAAATTTTATAGGCGCTTCATTGACTGTAGTCATAGCAGTCCTATTTCAATTTGTTATCAAAGAAAAACAAAAAGTAACAACTGCCTAAAAAAAAACCACCAATTCAAGAAAATGTTTCTTGAATTGGTGGTTTTTAAATTAAAGTAAAATTATTTTTTACTCCATTCTGCAATGCTTTCAGTGTTCATTTTTGCATAATCATCGTTTTTTGCTTTTACAGCTCCAGCCAATGATAACTTAGCAGTTTCTATAGCGCCTTTTTTATCGCCGAGTTTTGCTTGAATTAATGACTTCAACCGTTGGTGCCAGAAAGGAATATCATTTCCAGGTTTTACCATTTCAATGGCTTTGTTTACATATTCCAGGGCTTTGTTCAAATCTCCATTAGATTGAAAATAGTACTGGGCTGATGAAAAATAATCTCCCGCAGTTGGTCCAGCCAATGCTTTTGTGATACTTGCTATAGCTGCTTTTTGAGTAGGAACTTCAAATTTTACGGCTACTAAAGTTTTCTCCCAAGAGATTTCTAAATGTCCGAAATCATTGTCTAATCCAGTAATAGCCATAGTAAATGTTTCTACTTTTCTGTTCAATATTTCTGGTTTTACATTTGTTTTCAAGGCTACTTTTGCTTCATCCCAAGTATCTGGCAATCCCCAGTTGTCCGTATCCGTATAGAATATAATATCCCAGTTATCCGCTTTTGGCAAAGTGAAAACAGCATATTTTCCTTTTTTTATTGTTTTACCTTCAATTACCACATCATCGCTAAAAGAAATGGTAGAATTAGCATTGGCTCCCGTTCTCCATTGTTTGCCAAAAGGTACTAAATCACCAAAAATAGTTCTTCCCTTCGCGCTTGGTCGGGAATAATCCAATTCAACATCCGTCAAGCCAACTACTTGTTTTACAACTGCATTCGGACTTGGTTGTGGTGTTTTTACTTGTGCTTCAATTGCAAAGTTCGCAATCACCATTGCTAGAACAATAAATATTTTTCTCATACTTCTAAATTTAGTTTGCCTCAAAATTACAAATAGAATTTTTTTCAAATGTTAATAATAACTTAAATCAAATTATTTATTGTTTAACTTATATCTTAAATAATTAAACGTTTTGTACTTTTACAGAAAAATGAAATGAAGATATATACCTTTCGCTCCGTACAAAATCTACCCATTACAGTGGATCAAGCTTGGGAGTTCATTTCAAATCCCAAAAATCTAAAAGTAATAACTCCTGATTATATGGGGTTTGTAACATTGTCTGGAGATGAAAAACCGCTTTACGCTGGCCAAATCATACAATATATCGTTACGCCTCTTCTTGGCATACCAATGAAATGGGTTTCGGAAATTACAAATGTGGAAGAAAAGAAATATTTCGTCGACCAACAGCTATTTGGGCCTTATTCGCTTTGGCACCACAAACATTTTATCAAAGAAATTCCTGGAGGTGTGGAAATGGAAGACATTGTCGACTATAAAGTCCCGCTCGGAATTCTAGGACAAATGGTGCATCCCTTTATAGTGAAACCAAAATTAAACGAGATTTTCGAATACAGGCAAAAAAAATTAATTGCGCTCTTTGGCGAATTTAAACAACAAGAATAATGAAAAATATACTTTTAATTGGTGGTTCCTATGGAATTGGCCTAGCTATCGTCAAAGAATTAGAAAAAGGAAACAACGTTTTTGTGGCCTCTCGAACCAAGGAAAATTTAGACGATTTAAACATCACCCACCTTCCTTTTGATGCCTTGACGGATGTTTTAGATACTTCCAACTTGCCGAGCGTCATCGACGGATTGGTGTACTGTCCTGGTAGCATTAATTTGCGTCCGTTTCGTGGATTAAAACCGGAAGCTTTTGAGGCCGATTTGCAAATCAATTTCATCAGTTTGGTGAAAGTCATACAAGCCGTTTTACCTAATCTAAACGCTTCCGAACAATCAAGTATTGTGCTCTTCAGTTCGGTTGCCGCCAGTATGGGAATGCCTTTTCACACCAGCGTTGCCGCAGCCAAAGGAGCCATTGAAGGTTTCGCAAAAGCCTTGGCCGCAGAGTACGCTCCAAAAATCAGGGTCAACGTTATTGCCCCATCTTTAACCGATACACCGCTGGCAGACAAATTCCTGAGCACGGAGGAAAAAAGAGAAAAATCAGGGTTGCGCCATCCTTTGAAACGCGTCGGCACCTCCAACGATATGGCCCAAATGGCTGCCTTCCTACTAAGCGATAAAAGCAGCTGGATCTCGGGACAAATCTTCCATGTAGACGGCGGAATGTCCACTTTATTAGTCAATGTTTAAACCGCTACAGATGAATCTATTTTGGTTTCGCCGCGACTTACGCTTGGACGATAACGTGGGTCTTTTTCATGCCCTGAACAGCGGCGAAGACGTTTTGCCCATCTTCATTTTTGACGATGCTATCCTTTCGGAATTGCCGAAAGACGATGCCCGCGTGACTTTCATCCACCAGCAACTAACGAAAATACAAAACCAGCTCCAAGACATCGGAAAATCGTTGGCTATATTTCATGGTAAACCCATTGACGTGTTCCACCAATTACTTGGAGAAAACACAATCAAAACGGTCTACACCAATCACGATTATGAACCCTATGCCCGCAAAAGAGATTTGGAATTGTACCAGCTCTTCAAGGAAAACGCCATAGAGTTTAAAACCAGCAAAGACCAAGTCATTTTCGAAAAAAGCGAAGTCACCAAAGACGATGGTTTACCCTATGTGGTCTACACGCCCTACTCGAACAAATGGAAAGAACACTTCAAGAAAACGCAATTAGTACATTACAATTCCGAAGATTTTCTCGATAAAATAACAGGCCACTCCTACCCTTTTTTAAGTTTGGCAGCGATCGGTTTTACGCCCACGGTCATTAAGGTTACCACTTTTGATATTTCGAATGATTTGATTGACAATTACGAAGCAACGCGGAATTTTCCAGCCTTGAACAAAACCTCCTATCTGGGTATTTACCTGCGCTTTGGCGCCGTTTCCATCCGGAAGATGGTGGCGAAAGCTATCGAAAGCAAGAACGAAACCTTCTTCAAGGAATTGATTTGGCGCGAATTCTTTATGCAAATACTTTGGCATTTTCCACATACCGCAAAGTCGTGTTTCCGACCAAAATATGACGCCATCCAATGGGATAATAATGAAGAATTATTTCAAAAATGGTGCGACGGAAAAACGGGTTATCCTTTTGTGGATTCAGGAATGCGCGAATTGAATGCCACAGGTCACATGCACAACCGTGTACGAATGATTGTGGCGAGTTTTCTCTGCAAGCATTTACTGATTGACTGGCGTTGGGGCGAAACATATTTTGCAATCAAACTCCTAGATTATGAACAATCCAGTAATGTGGGCAACTGGCAATGGGCAGCCGGAAGTGGTGTCGATGCAGCACCCTATTTCAGGATTTTTAACCCTACCGAGCAAATCAAAAAGTTTGACAAAGACTTAAAATACATCAAAAAATGGATACCCGAACTCGAAACCTCGCTTTATCCAAAACCTATCGTTGACCACAAGGAATCTAGAGAACGCTGCCTCCGTGTCTATAAAGAAGCGGTTGGCTAATAAAAAGGAATATCCTGTGAATGAAAGAATTATATAACAAAATTTATTTTAATTGTAAATAGTATTAAGTACATTTACAACTAACTTATTCATAATACTATGAAAAACAAAATAATGTTTCTAGGATTGCTTTCGTTTTTTATGATGGCATCTTGCGCTAAAAAAGAAGAAAAAACAACAGAAACTATCGAAACAACAACTATCGTTAAAGATACTGTTATCGTAAAAGACACCATTAAAGAGGTAGAAAAAGACGAAACGACTACCGTTAAAATCAATAGCGATGGAGCTTCTGTTAAAACTGGATCTGTTGATGCTACAATTGGAGAATAAATAATTTCCATACAAAAACAAATTAGCCAGTTTTGACTGGCTTTTTTTATGCCTATACTACACCCCTAAAGTCCGAATCGTTGCATAGTTTAACTCGCTAAAATGAGAAATAACTTTATCTGCCAAAGAATAATCCTGAAGCTTGGAATGCAGACTTTTATAACCCACACAATAAATCCCAGCGGCTTTTGAGGCCTTTATCCCGTTGGTGCTGTCTTCAATAACGATGCAGTTTTCAACAGGCGTTTGTGCTAAAAAAGCAGCATGCTGAAAAATTGCAGGATGTGGTTTGGAGTTAGGAAAATCCTCTCCCGAAACTTTGAAAGTGAAATAACGGTGCAAATCAAAACGGGTAAAAACCCTTTCTATAGTTACATTAGCAGAGGAAGAAGCCAACACTAATTGTATCCCTTTGGTATGCAATTCGATAATCAAATCTTCCACGCCTTCCAATAAATACAAGTCTTCCTTGCTGTCAAAGGCATTGTTAAAAAGAGTGCGCTTGGTTTCCACTAGCGATTGAACGTCGGCCTCCAAATTGTAAATTCCTTTCAATCTTTCGTAGATATTCTTGGTGGAATTCCCCGTGAACGAAGCATACATCTCGGGAGAAACGTCAATATTTAATTGTTTAAAATGCTGCTGATAAGCATAGTGGTGAACCGGTTCCGTATCCACAATCACCCCATCCATATCAAAAATTACTGTCTGTATCATGTCTTTGTGAGGAACGTGGCAACCTGTTCCTAAGTTGTTAAAGTTTTGGTTTGTTTGATTTTTTAGATTGTATAAAAAAATAAACAATTGGTACGATCAAGATGCCAAAAGTAAAAGGCAGAAACCACTTTCCAAGTCCATCTTCCTTTCCAATAGCCGTTAGCATTGTAAAATAATCAATCATAAAGAAAAGAATGAGTATAATTATTTTCAACACTCGCAACATTTTAGTAGCGTTTGTATATTGGTATTGCGCATTTTCTTCAGTAATTTTCACTGGAAAATTAGAATATTTGGGATATTTTTGTAACACCGTCAAGCCAATATAAATTATAGTTCCAATTATTGGTAAGGCAAAAATAGAAGCTCGTGGACCAAATCCATCTGCTGTTCCCGAACCGTTAAAATGTATCGGAATAGTTTCTGGCAAATCTTTAAAATGAACTACATTAAAAATCCAGAAAAATATAAGTAGTAGTAATGCAATAATTTCTAAAAAAGTATCAAATTTAGTGATGGTAACTTTTATATTTGGCATATTCATTTTATACTTTTTTATTTAACAAATAGCGAATGACAGTTTCCGAGGCATACAACCCAAAAAGCCCGGGCATATAGCTGTTGGTGCCATAAAACGAACGTTTATAATTGGTGCCGTCTGTCATTTTTAAACTTGTTTCATCTTGAATTTCAGAAGAAAAAACTACTTTCAACTTGTCTATCTTGTATTCCTTCAAGCGTTTTCTGATGGTTTTTGCCAATAGGCAATTGGTGGAATTACTGATGCAGGATACCTTCACTTTTGCGGCTTCCATTTTTCCGCCTGCGCCCATACTCGAAATGATTTTGACACGTTTTCGCTTAGCAGCAACAATCAAATTGAGTTTTGGAGTCACACTGTCAATGCAGTCCAAGACATAGTCAAACTCCTCACTGACAATTTCAAAAGCGCGCTCGGGAGAAAGGAATTCTTGCACTCTGGTAAGTTTTAATTCAGGATTGATATCCATCAATCGGTCTCCCACAACGTCCACTTTCAGCAGCCCAACCGTGGAATGCAAGGCAGGCAATTGTCGGTTAACATTAGTAATATCGACCACATCACCATCCACAATGGTCATGATGCCCACACCTGCCCGAGCCAAAAACTCCGCAGCAAACGAACCCACGCCACCTAACCCAACGACTAGTACATTAGCATTTTTCAAATTGTTCAATCCTTCCGTTTTAAACAGAAGTTCCGCTCTTTCTTGCCATTTTGCCATTGCGCCCTTTTAATTTTAAGTGTTTCAGACGCAAAAATAAGCAATAATTTATAATCCCTATTAGCAATTAGGCAATAGGAAAAAGATAGAAGGCATTAGGCAATAGTAAAAACCAATCCTATACAAATAAAAATTCGTGCATTCTTGGTAAACCCCAAGCAAAACGCATCTTGTCTCTTCACTAATGCCTCTTGCTTCAGTCATTTTCCAAACAAAAATCCACTTTCCAATGTTAAGTTTTTCCCCAAACCTAAAACTTAACATTGGATTCTTTATTAAAAGTTTACATTTGCTTAACATTAAATTAATAATGAAATAACACACACCACATCAAAAAATGGAAGAGAATAAACAAACCGACAGCAGCAACACGCAAGAAAAAGAAACACCAGTAGTCCCTGCAAAAGCCACCTCTAAAGTAGCCACCCTTAAAGTAGCCACCCCAAAAAAGGAAACACCCGTTAAAGTAATCGCCAAGGAAGCAGAAGCGCCAACAAGCGAAACGCCTAGCGAGGAAGAAACAGACCTATACAGCGTTCCGACTATAAAGGAAACAAAAAAATTAGATAAAAAAAACCTAAATAAATTAAAGAAAATGAGCGACAAGATCAAGGAAAAAGAAAAGAAAGCTAAAAACAAGCAACAAGAAAAAGAAAAGAAAGCCAAGAAAAAGAAAAGAGAAAAAGCCAAAAAAGAAAAAGTAAAAAAGAAACTAAAAGAAAAAAAGGCAAAGAAAAAAGCGGCTAACAAAAAGAAAAAGTCCAAAAATAAATCAAAGAAAAAATAAGCACACAAAAAAATCGAAACTAACCGTTTCGATTTTTTTGTGAAAAATAGTATCCTCCGCCAAAAACCGTCTGCCAATTCATTTGTAATTGCTCTTGCAGTGCTACTAAAGTCAAGCCCTTATTTTCAGCAGCCAAGGCATAAACTTCTTCAATGGTTTCTTCAACGGTATCCGTCTCAAGAAAGAATTTATCATTAGGAATGGATTGAAAAACAGGCTTCAAATCGGGGTTGCGCAAGAGGTATTTCCCGAAAGAAAGATAAAATCCATGATCCAACAACTGTTTGGCAACGTGTTCATTCTTAGAAAACCCATGAATAATAACAGGAACAGAAATAGACAATCGCTTTTTGATTTGTATAAGCTCATCAAATGCAGCAACTAAATGCAACACCAAAGGCTTCTGGTGTTTTTCCGCCAAGGCAATTTGCTTTACAAATACGTCCTCTTGCAACGCCATCGGAATTTCGATGCGTTTGTCCAAACCACATTCGCCCAAAGCCAAACATTCGGGCAAAGCCAGTTTTTCATCGATAGTTTGCAAATCGGTTGCCAATCGGTTATCATCAATATACCAAGGATGAATTCCAATAGAATAACAAGGAATGGCGGCGTCAAACTCCCAAGGATATTGGTTGACCAACTCCAAAACGGCAGGAGTATCAGTAGCTATATGAGTGTGAAGATTGAAAAACGGCATCAGTCATGAAACTTTTTTACACCTGCCACTATTTCTATTTCCAAATCGTTTTCCAACGGTACAATTGGGCAAGAATACTTATGGTTGTAGGCACAATAGGGATTATAAGCCGTGTTGAAATCAATAACCACCCTATCCGATTTTGGGAAACGCAAGTCCATATACCTTCCGCCGATGTAACTTTCTTTACCACAAGTCAAATCAGAAAAAGGCAAAAATAAGTAATCTTCAAAACCGGCTTTCTTGCTCAAATCGATGTTTTGGTACACATTGAGTTTGAAATTTTTATTGTTGAATTCAAAATGCAATTCCCCATACTTCACATATTCTGGAAGCCTATCTGTTGAGGTTTTCATTTTAAAAACGGGCTCCTTTTCGGTTCTGATAAATTGTGCCGTTATAATGAACTTTTCATTAACGGGATAGAAATCCAAAGTTTTGAAGATTTTGAAATCTTCCGCTGTCAAAGGGCTTTCTTCCCTGTTGGCATATTCCTTGTTCAGCGTGTCCTGAAATTCTTTTGAAGCTTGAATTGTTCCAATTTCTTGGGCTGTAGTCAACAAAAAACTTAGGAACGAGAACAATGTGAAAATCCTTTTCATCATTTTAATTTTTAACAAAAATAGTTTAAAAGTTACAATGTCACAAAGCGCCAAAGTTTTTACCTTTGTGACATCGAAAAATAACTCATGCTCAAAACTGCTTTTCAACGGTATATCAACAATTTTAAGGGATTTTCTAGAGAGATTTGGATACTAACGCTTATCACTTTTATCAACCGCGCGGGAACGATGGTGTTGCCTTTTTTGTCGAAATATTTGAAAGAAGATTTGCAGTTTTCATACAGTGAAGTGGGTTGGATTATGGTGAGTTTTGGCGTGGGTTCCATGCTCGGTTCTTGGCTTGGCGGTAAGCTTTCGGATAAAATAGGCTTTTACAAAATAATGATTTTCAGTTTGTTTACTAGCGGTTTGATGTTTTTTGGTTTACAATATATTTCTAGTTTTGTTGGGCTTTGCATCGCCATGTTTCTCATTATGGTCGTTGCCGATATGTTTCGCCCAGCCATGTTTGTCTCGCTTGGCGCGTATGCCAAACCCGAAAATAGAACGCGCGCCCTTACTTTGGTAAGACTAGCTATCAATTTAGGTTTCGCTGCAGGACCAGCTTTGGGTGGATTAATCATAATGTCTATTGGTTACAAAGGATTGTTTTGGGCAGATGGCGCTACGTGTATTTTAGCCATTTTAATCTTTTGGATACTCGTAAAAGAAAAGAAAAAATCTCCTTATCTCGATAAAGAACATCCCAGTGAAGTATTGACTCATTCCGTTTTTAAAGACAAACCCTTTTGGATTTTCTTAGCCACATGCGTCATTACGGGCATTTTGTTCTTTCAATTGTTCACCACTATTCCACTCTACCACAAAGAGCAATTCAACCTAACCGAATTTCAAACTGGTTTACTATTGACGATGAATGGCGTTTTGGTTTTTTTCCTTGAAATGCCGATTGTGAGTTACATCGAACGTAAAAAAATCAACAAAGTAAAAGTAGTAAGCGTGGGTTGTCTTGCCATGGCGATTAGTTTGTTTTTGATGTTAATCAACGTTTGGGCAGGAATATTAATCATCATGATGGTCTTCATGACGTTTGCCGAAATGTTTGCTTTTCCATTCTCCAATTCCTTCGCGATGAGCCGAGCACCAAAAGGTCACGAAGGAAGATATATGGCTATTTTTACGATGAGTTTCAGTATGGCACACATTCTTAGTGCTAAAATTGGAATGGAAATCATTGCCTATTTCGGCTACCAAACCAATTGGTTCTTTATGGGTATGCTCGGTTTGGTAGGTGTATTTCTTGGTTTTTGGGTGATGGACTTGGTTCGAAAAGAAAACAAAACATTGTAAAACAGCTTTTTAGTTGTTAAGCTTCGTAAGTAAAACTTAAAAAATAGTTAAATAACTATAAAAATAGTTGCGTAACTAAAAATATAGTTGTTAGTTTGTATCAAAGTTTACAACTATGCAAAAGCTCACAAACAAGGAAGAAGAAATCATGCAAATTTTATGGAAGCTCGAAAAAGCGTTTGTAAAAGAAGTCATGGCAGAAATAACCGAAGATCAACCCCATTATAACACGCTTTCTACCATCATCAGAAACTTGGAAGAAAAAGGATTTGTGTCGCACAATGCTTTTGGAAATACGCACCAATATTTTCCAATTGTAAAAATGGAAGACTACCGAAAACGGTTTATGAACACGGCAATAGATACCTATTTCAACAGTTCGTATAAAAACATGGTGTCGTTTTTTGCGGAAGAAGAAAAGATTTCGGCTGAGGAATTACGGGAGATTTTGGCCATAATAGAAAACAAGCAATAGTTATGGAAACTATTTTCATATACTTTTTAAAATCGAGCGCTTTGATTTCGGTTTTCTATCTTTCGTATCATTTTTTGGTGCGCAAAGAAACGTTTTTCAATAGCAATCGTTGGTTTTTATTAATCGGATTGTTGACCTCCGTTGTGATGCCGTTATTCTTTTTCAAGAAAGTAATTTTTGTAGAAAAACCGACGCTTTCAGCAGTTGATTTCGCAACAATTTCTCAACAAGCATCATCAACAGTTCAAGAAATACAAACTAGTGCACCAATCGATTGGTTTCAAATTGTAGCAATTGGTTATGGCATTATCGTTGCCGTTTTATTGGTGAAAATTATTGCCAACTTAGTTTCCTTGTTCCAGTTGTTAAACAAACAACAAATTATTAAGAGAGAGCAATTTGCTTTGATCGATTTAAATGAAAATGTGGCGCCTTTTTCGTTTTTTAATTATATTGTTTTCAACTCGAGTTTGTATTCTGATGAGGAATTGCAAAGCATTTTATTGCATGAAAAAGTACACAGCCAACAAAAACATTCCATCGACATTTTGATAGCGAAACTATTTTGCACCGTCTTTTGGTTCAATCCATTCGTTTGGTTGTACAAAAAAGCCATTACCCAAAACCTAGAATACATTGCTGATCAAAAAGCAATCCAACTTATAGCAGATAAAAAGGCGTATCAAAAAGCGCTTTTAAAGGTAGTTTCTCATCAAAACTGCTTGTCGATTATCAATCATTTTTATCAATCATTAATCAAAAAACGAATCGTTATGTTAAACAAAAATCAATCAAACACAAAAAATTATTGGAAGTACGCCTTAGTATTGCCACTATTGGGAGCATTTGTGCTTATCTTTCAGTTGAAAGTTGTTGCACAAGAGAGAAAAACAACAAAACAAGAAATTACGAATGAAGAAACACCCTTTTTTATTGTAATTGACAAAAGTACCTCTGAAAAAGATTTTAAAGAATATTCAACTATTGTAAAATCAAATTATGATGGAAATTTAAAATTTTCTAAAATAAAAAGAAATTCAAATGGAGAAATAATAGCAATTAAAGTTAGATTTACACAAAAAGATGGACGTTCTGGAGCTACCGAAATTAGCGGTACGAAACCAATTAAAACTTTTTATTTTATCATAAAAGGTGATGAAATGGGATTTGATGAAATGGGATTTGAAAGACTTAAAAAGTCTAAAAATAATGGAAATGCGACAGTTTCAAAATACCCTATAACTGATTCAACTGTTGAAACTTCAAATGCAGCAACTGCTATTTTAGTAGAATCGCAATTCTCTGAAAACGATATTTATAATCCCATTGATGCCATCAGAAATAATAAAGAAATAAATGCAAAAAAAGCTTTAATCTTATTCGATGGAAATGAAATCAGTTATCAAGATTTGGATAAGATTGATATAAAAACGATTAGTTCATCAGGTTCAACCGTTGCATCGCACGCCGTCAAAAAATATGGCGATAAAGGCAAAAATGGAGTACTATTTATTAATACAAAAAAATACAATAGTGAACATAATCCTTATTTAAAGGAAATGTATGAAAAAGAGAATAACAAATCATCAAAAAATGTTGACTTGAACAAAACAGATGCTAATGGAATTAATTATCATTTAGAAAAAGAAAAAACAGATTTATTTGAAATCTCTACAATCAATCAATCAGCAGATAATTTTGATACTAAAAAAATATCTAAATTAAAACCAATGATAATTCTTAATGGAAAAAAGACGGAGGCTAATTTTGATATTTCAAATATTGATGCAAACCAAATAGAAACTATGAATGTACTGAAAGGTCAAAAAGCCATAGACAAATATGGTAAAGAGGCCGAAAATGGTGTAATTGAAATTATTACAAAAGAAAATGTTAATCCACTAATATTACAATCCAAAAAAGAACAGGATAGAAAAGATCAAATTCAAGCAAGAAAAGATCAAATTCAGGCGAGAAAAGACGCAATTCAAGCCAAAAAAGATTTAGAGCAAGCCAAAAAGAAATAAATTTATAGAAAGACCACTTGAAATCAAGTGGTCTTTTTTATTTTTGTAAAAACTAAGAATTCTAATGTATAAACTGTTAGCCCAAATCAATAAAGTCCTTCTTCCCAGTTTCACCAAGCAACGACTAGATTTGGCCAAAGCAAAGAAATGGCAAATGGTAATCATTGGCTATCGTTATTATGTAACAACAAGAGCATTAGATTGTTGATTTTAGATTTTAGAGTATTGATTTCAGATTTAAAAAAAAATGATTTAATTTCAATTTACTATTTGCTCGATTGTAAAAATTACCTATATTTGCACTCACAAAAATGGCCACGTGGCGCAACTGAATAGCGCACTTGATTACGGCTCAAGAGGTTGCTGGTTTGAATCCAGCCGCGGTCACAAAAGTAAAAAGCTTCTCAATTTGAGAAGCTTTTTTTATTTAATTTTACTTCCAAAAAAGAATAATATGCACGCTGATTATATCCTTGATAAAGAGTTTAGAAACTTTGTATTTGATGAAAATGATATCAAATACAAAGATTATGAAAACTGTACTTTCCACAACTGCGATTTTAGAAGTTGCCTATTTCAAACGGTAACGTTCATCGATTGCAATTTTCAGGATTGTAATTTTCAGGATACCAAAATCAATTATGTTTCCCTTCGTGGTGCTTTTTTTACCAATTGCAACTTTACAAGTGTCAATTTTGCCATGACTGATCAAGTATTGTATGAATTTAACTTTAAAGATTGTTTGCTTGATTATGCAAAATTCTATGCTTTGAAACTCAAAAAAATGCAATTTACTAATTGCAGCATGATTGCCGTTGACTTTATGGGAAGCGATTTGACAGAGGTATTATTTGATAGTTGTAATTTACGAAGAGCCGTTTTTATTGATACGATTGCCAACAAAGCTGATTTTTATACCAGTTATGATTATACCATTGATCCTGAAAAGAACAAACTAAAGAAAGCTATTTTTTCGGTAGATGGTTTGAAAGGATTATTAGAAAAATATGATTTGGTCATCAAAAACTAGGAGATAATCTTTCCATCTTCCATGGTAATGGTTCTGTGGGTTCTTTGTGCAAAATCGCCATCGTGCGTTACGACAAGTATCGTTTGCTTTTTTTCTTGTGTCAATTCATTGAAAATATCAAATACTAAATCGCTGTTTTTCTTATCTAAATTTCCAGTTGGTTCATCGCCCATTATTATTAATGGATTGTTGATCAATGCCCGAGCAATAGCCACACGCTGTTTTTGTCCACCACTCAATTGATTTGGCATTTTTAACGCTTGGTCATGCATATCTAACGTTTTCAGATGTTCCATGGCATTGTGCTCAATTTCTTTATCGGATAATTTTGCGAGTTTCATTCCAGGCAACATGACGTTTTTAAGGACATTATATTCCGCTAATAAATAATGGAATTGGAAAACAAAACCCACTTTTTCGTTCCGAAGTTGCGCCAATTCCTTATCCGATTTACCAGTGATGAGTTCGTCGTTGATAAATAATTTACCCTTATAATCGGTATCCATGGTAGATAACAAATATAATAATGTCGATTTTCCGCAACCCGATTTTCCAACAATAGACACAAACTCGCCATGATTGATGTGCATATTGATGTCTTTCAAAACCTCAAATTGAATTGGGTCATAAAAATATTTGGATAACCCGACGACTTCCAGCACTTTATTTCCCATTTTTATTTCCCTCTTATGATTTCTACAGGATCTACTTTACTGGCTTTCAATGCAGGAAAAAGGCCTGCGATAGCCGTAGTGAAAAGCGCAAAGACAATTCCTATAAAATAATACATCATATTATAATGTATCGGATATGTTTTCACCGTTGGCAATGATGCGGTTTCGAAAGGAATAACGTCAATGATAGCCGAAAAAATATAGCCAAATAGCAATCCGAATATCCCGCCTGCAAAACCAATAATCATGGACAATGACATAAAAATCCATTTCACATCGTTACCAGAAAAACCCGTTGCTTTCAAGATAGCAATGCTGTCCATTTTTTCGTAAATCATCATATTTAAAATGTTGTAAATTCCAAAACCTGCCACAATAAGCAGTACAATACTGACCGAGTAAGAAATAATGGTTCGCACCGAACTTCCTGTTTCAAACTGTGAATTCGCCGTTTGATAATCAATAGTGTCTAAGTTAAATTTGGAATGAAATTCCTTAGCAACACTTGGCGCCGAGTTCATGTCGTACAATTTTATTTGAATATCAGTAATGTAGTTCGTGGGTTCGCCAAGCAGTTTCTGTGCTGTGTTCAATGATGTGTAACTCATTGTATTGTCAATATCCGAAATACCGATTTGGGAAATACCAACGATTTTCAATAACGCCAGATTTCCCTTGGCCGAGGTTACTTTTATAATATCGCCTTTAATCAACAGCATTTTGTCTGCCAGCCCTTTTCCAATGATTATACTATTATTTTGGTTTAAATCGGCCACTTGACCATCAATAATATAATCACTGATTTTGAATAATTTCTCTTCAGCCGAGACATCAATTCCATTAATAACTCCCGAAATTTCGATGGTTCCCGAATTAAAAAAAACAGGTGTGTTTATTTTGGGTGCCACATCAACGATACGACTGTCTTTTTTTAAAAAATTTATAATTGCTTTACTGTTGTAAATTGATTTTCCTCTGTCTTTTGGTTTGATGGAACTTATAAAATTAGTGCTGGTTTTATAATCAGAGGTCAATAAAATGGGTTGATTTTCGGAAGGCTTTATTTCATTGTATAACAAAACGTGTGGCGTTCTGTTGAGCATTAATCCGTCTAATAAATCGTTCAAACCGTTCATGAAACTCACCAAAGAAATGAACATAGCAATACTAAAAGTAACACCAATTGCAGCCACAACGGTTTGTTTTAACCTGGCTCGAAGTAAATGCAACGCAATGTTCAACAGGAGTTTGAAGTTCATTATTCTGGTTTGTATATTGTTTCCTCTGCATTTAATCCTTCTAAAATTTCCACTTTTTGATAATCGCTTAAACCAACTTTCACTTTGCGCTTTTCATCTTTGTTTACCAAAACATAATCGCCATTCATCAAATAGTTTTTAGGAATCGTAATACTATTTTTCTTGGTTTTGATGATAAGGTTCGCCTCTGCGGTAAGGTTCGGATATAATTTTTCTGGTGTTTTTACAAAATGTGCTTCGATTTTAAAAGTACGAGAACGTTCGTCCATAATGGGATAGATTTTATCAACCGTAGCTTCAAAAACCTTTCCTTTGTAACTATCCATCGTAACCACAATTTTTTGATTTAAAAGAACCTTGACCATATCGTTTTCATCCACTTCCAATTCCAATAAAAAAACATCTGACTGACCAATAATTGCCAGCGGAGTTTGTGGCGAAATCAAGGTTCCTTCTTTCACCAAAACATCAAAGAGCTTGCCCGAAAAAGCACTTTTTACGCTAAAATCGCTCTCCGATTTCTTATTGATTTGCAACGTATTTTCACTTCGATTTTGGTCGTTCCTCAATTGGGCTTTGAATTGTGACAATTGTTTTTTAGCGGTTTCATAATTGAGTTTAGAACTTTTATAGGCCAATTCAACGCGCTCAAATTCAACTTCGGAAATGATATTGTATTGCTTAATGTTCTTATTTCGTTTATAGATTGATTCGTCGAACGATAATTTATCTTTTGCCGTTTGGACTTTCATTTCCATTTCTGAAATTTTATCCTGCATATAGCGACTGGTTTCTTGACTTAATTGATAGGTTAATAGTGCATTTTCTGTATTGAGTGCGGCTTTGTCACTTTCTAATTCGAATAACGATTGTCCTGCGGTAATTGTTTGCCCAGCAATGACATTTATTTTTTGCAATGTTCCACTAACTGTGGCGTAAACAGTGTATTGACCTTCGGCTTTTACGATACCTGAAGCATAAACACTTTCTGTGACATTACCAATTGTAGGTTTTATTTCCTCAGTCTCTTTCTTGGAACAAGAAGTTGCCATTGCTATAAAAGTAAAGACTAAAAAAAGGGAAGAATATCGCATTAAAAAGTTATTTTAATTCATGTTGAACATTCCTATAAATGTCTATTCAAATTTACGATTAAAATAGGGAGTATCAATTTTATATTGGCAATAAAAAAACCCTCAAAAGTAAACTTCTGAAGGTTATGCTTGTATACAAAACTTTTTCTTAGAACACAAAAATGGCTCTTTCGCTCATCATTTCATTTACTTGATCAGCAACCTCTTCGATTACTTTTTCATCAGTATGGTTCATCAAAACCCTATCAATCATTTCAACAATAATATCCATGTCGCTTTCTACAAGACCGCGTGTTGTAATTGCTGGAGTTCCAATACGGATTCCCGAAGTTACAAATGGTGATTTATCATCAAAGGGTACCATATTTTTATTAACGGTAATTTCAGCTTTTACCAATGCATTTTCAGCTTCTTTTCCTGTGATATTTTTGTTTCTCAAATCAATCAACATCATATGATTATCTGTTCCGCCAGAAATCAAATCATAACCTCTTTTCATAAAAGATTCGGCCATTACTTTTGCATTTTTTTGCACTTGCATAGAGTAATGAAAAAACTCATCGGTCAAAGCTTCTCCAAATGCTACAGCTTTGGCAGCAATAATATGCATCAATGGTCCACCTTGGTTACCTGGGAAAACAGCTAAATCTAATAACGATGACATCATTCTAATTTCTCCTTTTGGTGTTGTCAAACCGAATGGGTTTTCAAAATCTTTTCCCATCAAAATCATTCCACCTCTTGGGCCACGCAAGGTTTTATGAGTTGTGGTTGTTACTATATGGCAATGTGGAATTGGATCATTCATCAATCCTTTTGCAATTAATCCAGCAGGATGAGAGATGTCTGCTAATAATATTGCGCCGACTGAATCGGCGATTTTTCTAAAACGTTCAAAATCCATATCACGACAATAAGCAGAAGCGCCAGCAATGATTAATTTAGGTTGTTCTTTTGTAGCTATTTCTTGAATTTTATCATAATCAAAACACCCAGTTTCTTTTTCAACACCATAAAATGATGGCGTATATAAACGACCTGAAAAATTTACTGGAGAACCGTGAGTTAAATGCCCACCGTGCGACAAATCAAATCCTAATATTTTATCGCCTGGTTTCAAACAAGCATGGTATACCGCAGTGTTGGCTTGTGAACCAGAATGAGGTTGTACATTGGCATATTCTGCACCAAATAATGCTTTGGCTCTGTCAATAGCTATTTGTTCGATAACGTCTACCACTTCACAACCACCATAATATCTTTTGCCAGGGTAACCCTCGGCATATTTATTTGTCAACACTGAACCTGCAGCTTCCATAACTTGGTCACTTACAAAGTTCTCAGATGCAATAAGTTCCAACCCATGTATTTGTCTGTCTTGTTCTTCTAAAATTAAATCAAAAATTTGTTCGTCGTGTAGCATTTGATAATATTTCGTTAAATAAAATTCAAAATTACAAAAATCGTTTGTTAAATTAATAGTAAATGATATATTTGATTTATAATTTTTCAACACTAAATCTACACATACAATGCCAATATACACTAATGATCCCACAAGAAAGACGTGGCTTAACGTTCAAGAAAACAGCGATTTCCCAATTCAAAATATCCCTTTTGGTGTGTTTTTAACAAAAGATGACGTAATCACAATTGGCACTCGAATTGGTGATTACGCCATTGATTTAGGTGCTTTACAACAACTTAATTATTTTGAAGGCATAGAATTAACCGATGATATGTTCATGCAAGACACCCTAAATGATTTTATTTCAGATGGACAAAAAACATGGCGATTGGTTAGAAATAGAATTGGGGACCTTTTTGAAATCAATAATCCGTTAGTAAGAGACAATCCTACTCACTGTGAAATAATTATCTTTAAAATGGAAGATGTTGAAATGCAACTACCCGTTTTGATTGGTGATTATACAGATTTTTATTCCAGTAAAGAACATGCCACGAATGTGGGTAAAATGTTTCGAGATCCAGAAAATGCTTTGTTACCAAACTGGCTTCACATACCTGTTGGTTATCACGGTAGAAGTTCCACTATTGTACCTTCTGGAGTTCCAATACACAGACCAATGGGACAAACTTTGCCAAATGGGGAGTTGTCGCCAGTTTTTGGGCCTTCTCGTTCTGTAGATTTTGAATTGGAAACTGCTTTCATCACTACTGATGTAAACATTATGGGCGAAAATATTCCCGTAAACGAAGCCGAAGATTATATTTTCGGAATGGTTTTACTCAACGACTGGAGCGCACGAGATATTCAAAAATGGGAATATGTACCACTTGGACCCTTTTTAGCAAAAAACTTCGCCACATCAATTTCGCCGTGGATTGTAACAATGGATGCTTTGGAGCCATTCAAAACCAAAGGTCCTATACAAGAACCAATGCCGTTACCCTATTTGCAACAAAAAGGAAAACATGCCTACGATATCAATCTGGAAGTTGCTATCCAACCAGAAAATAGTGAAATCACGGTAGTTTCAAAATCAAATTTTAAATATATGTATTGGTCGATGTGTCAACAATTGGCGCACCACACCTCCAATGGTTGTCGTGTAAATTCTGGAGATATGATGGGTTCAGGGACAATTTCTGGACCAACGGAAGATAGTTTTGGTTCCATGTTGGAATTAACCTGGAACGGTCAAAATCCAATTAAATTAAAGGACGGAACAGAACGCAAATTCATCAATGATAATGACACTGTTATTATGAAAGGATATTGCAACAACAGTTCAATGAGAATTGGATTTGGAGAAGTTTCCACTAAATTATTGCCTCCATTTGTTAGAAAATAATATCATGAGAAAAATTACCTCTTTTCTTGCTCTATTACTTATAATAACTGGTTGTGGCGTCAAACAAACTCGAAGTATGTTGACTTCTGGCGATTATGATGGTGCAATTCAAAATGCCATTACTGGTCTGCAGGGTAATAAAAATGCAAAAGGAAAACAAGACTATGTTTACATGCTTGAAGAGGCCTACGCAAAAGCAAAAGAACGCGATTTAAGAAACATTGCTAGTTGGTTTAAAGATACTAATCCAAATAATTTGGAGAAAATTTTTGATATCTACATCTTGTTGAACAACCGTCAGGAAATAATTAGACCCATTTTGCCTCTAAAATTAATCAAAGAAGGAAGAAACGCTAGCTTTCCATTTGACGATTACTCCGATCAAATTATTAGCAGTAAAAATGCCTTATCAAAGCATCTTTATGACAATTCAAAAGCGCTTTTAGTCACAAAAGACAAAATGTCCATAAGAAGAGCTTATGACGATTTAGTCTATGTAAACAAATTAAGTCCAGGTTTTAAAGATGTCAATAAACTTATTGATGAAGCACAACTTAAAGGAACAGATTTCGTCAGTATCTTTACAAAAAATGAGACAAACATGGTTATTCCAAATGGTTTGCAAAATGAGTTATTGGATTTCAGCACTTTTGGTTTAAATGATAAATGGACTGTTTATCATAGCAACAGACAAAAAGGAATTGATTATGACTACGGATTAATTATTAACTTTCGTCAAATAAACATTTCACCTGAACAAATCAAAGAAAAACAGTTTGATAAAGAAAAACAAATAAAAGAGGGTACAAAACCTCTTTTAAATGAACAAGGACAAGTAGTGAAAGACAGTTTAGGAAACCCTATAAGAGTTGATAATTTCAAGACTGTTCGCATCAGCATTTATGAATTTTCACAATCTAAAGCCTGTCAAGTAACTGCCAAAGTAGACTATATCGACTTTAAATCAAACCAACTTTTGCAAACTTTCCCTTTGGGCAGTGAGTTTATCTTTAGACACGTTTACTCAAAATACCGAGGAGATAAAAGAGCATGCGAAGATACATACTATCCAAATTTTGATAAAAGAAACGTTCCTTTTCCCACCAACGAACAAATGGTTGCAGATACTGGCCAAGACTTAAAAGAAAAACTAAAAGGCATACTCGTAAAAAATAAAATACGTAAATAACCTTAAAAAACTCCTGAAATCTCAGGAGTTTTTTTATAATTTTTGAATTAAAACAGAAGCGTCAATATCGCTATGAGATGCATCATAAACACACTTGCCATCCTTTATCAAAAGCAACTGAGGCGATTGATGATGAACGGAAAATTGAGACGTAATTGCATTAGAAATTGCTCGATGTTGCAACAAATCTAAAAAATAAAACGTAACTTTATCCAGAGTTTCCATCTCACTTTCAAACTGTTTCAAAGCCATTCGGCTGATGCTACATCGTGTGCTGTGTTTAAAAATAACAATGGCCTTTGTTGTTGACAAATCAACAATCTCGTTCAACTGTCCTAAATCTTCAAGATTATTCCAATTCAACTTGCGCGGTTGCTGATTGTCATCCGATGTTCCAAACATATTCTTTAAAAAACTCATTTTCGTCTTGTTTTAGGACATTTTGACTGCTTATTTTAAACTAAAACGTTGAAAATATGTCATTTTGTCTTTATTATTTCATTGGAATATATATTGACCAATAATTTACAAAGCTAATAAAACTTTTACAGATTCAATTTGACACTTAAAAAAATACAATATGAACTTAAACAAATTCACTATCAAATCCCAGGAAGCAATTCAGCTTTCACAACAATTGGCACAAGCAAATGGCCAACAGCAAATCGAGAACGAACACATTTTCAAGGCGCT
>JBILYQ010000319.1:0-2774 GCA_044377655.1 Flavobacterium sp. | reverse complement strand
GTACTACATTTGTAATAACAATTAGCCCAGTTGTCACACCAGTTACAAACTTTAGTTACACAACTCCAGTTTGTGCCGGTGGTACAAATCCTTTACCAGATATATCTGCAGCAGGATTTACCTCTGGTGGAACCTATACTTCTACTTCAGGATTAGTACTTAATAGTACAACAGGAGAAATTGATTTAGCCTTGAGTTCTTCGGGAACTTACACAGTTACTTATTCTGTGAATGCAGATGTGTTAACTTGTCAATCTGCTCAATCAAGCCCTGCGGTAATTGTTATATCTAGCCCAGTTGAAGTTAGCGTTGTTGGCGATTGTCAAGGTCCTAATTATGTAATTGAAGCAAGTCCAATTGGGGGATCATTTGATCCTAATGTTGCAACCTATTTATGGGAAGACAGTACTGGCTTAACCATAGGAGGTAACACTCAAAGCATTGTTGTTACAAACCCAGAAACTTACACGGTAACGGTGGTTTCAAATGGATGTTCTGGTTCAGCTGATTTTATTGCAGATGAAATTACGTGTACCATACAAAAAGGGATCTCTCCAAATGGGGATAACAAAAATGATTTCTTTGATTTGGAAGGACTTAATGTCAAGAACCTTAGTATATTTAATAGATACGGCACAAAAGTTTATAGCCTTGGTAATTATACAAATCAATGGGTAGGACAGTCTGACAAAGGTGATGAGTTGCCTGATGGAACTTATTATTTTGTAATTGAACGAGATAATGGTGAAACTAAAACAGGATGGATCTATATTAATAGAGAAATATAACAACAAATTAATTTGTATTCAAAATAATAAATCAAACCAAAATGAAGAAAATATATTTCATTACACTACTAGCTTTAACAGCTCTTTCAGCCGTTCAAGCGCAACAAGATCCTCATTATACACAGTATATGTACAACATGAGCGTAATAAATCCAGCATATGCAGGTTCTAAAGAAAACCTTTCCGGAGGGTTACTTTATAGAAAGCAATGGGTTGAAATCGAAGATGCCCCCACCACGGGGACATTCTTCGCACACAGCCCAGTGGGCAGAAATGTTGGATTAGGACTTTCGGCTATTACAGATAAAATCGGTCCTGTAGAAGAGAATAATATTTATGGAGATTTCTCATATACATTAAATTTAGGAGGAGAACACAAATTGGCTTTTGGTTTAAAAGCCGGTGCTACTTTCCACAAAGTAGGTTTGTATAGTGAAATTGGGAACGGAAACGTTCCTGATTTGGATGACCCAGCTTTTGCCGAAAACTCTAGCAAAACTTTCCTGAATTTAGGAACAGGTTTATTCTATTACACCAACAAATATTACGTGGCGTTCTCTGTTCCAAATATGTTAAAATCTAAACACTTGGATTATAACGGAAGACAATTTGGTTCCGAAACAACCCACTACTTTTTAACCGGTGGATACGTGTTTGATATAAATCCAAACCTTAAATTCAAACCGTTTGCTATGGTGAAATCAGCATTTAATGCACCGACTTCATTTGATATGTCTACGAACTTTTTAATTCAAGATAAATTAGAATTAGGCGCAACCTATAGATTAGATGATTCTTTTGGCGCCATGATCAACTTTGCCATTACTCCAAATTTAAAAATTGGATATGCCTATGACCATATCATTTCAGATTTAAAAGTGGTTACCTCTTCTTCTCATGAGGTGATACTATTATTTGATTTGAATTTCCCGAAAAAAGTATCTCAATCACCAAGATATTTCTAACCTAAAAGCAATCATTAAAAATGAAAAATCTATATATAGTATTAAGTTTTGTTGCCGTCAGCTTTAATATTTCTGCTCAAAACAAAGACACCAAAATAGCCGATAAATTATTCAACAGATTTGAATATGTTTCCGCTGCTGAAGAATACCTTAAGCTAGTTGAAAAAGGAAAATCGGACGGATATGTTTACAAACAATTAGCCGACACTTATTATAACATGTTCAATACTGCTGAGGCTACTAAATGGTATGCCAAAGCAACTGAAACTACTCAAGATTCGGAAACCTATTATCGCTATGCCCAAATGTTAAAAGCAGATGGCAAATATGAATTGGCAAATAAACAATTGCAAAAATTTGCTGCCGCAGCTCCTAATGACTTGCGCGCATTAGCATTCAAAGAAAATCCAAATTACATCCCAAGATTATTGGGTCAGGCAAAACTTTACAATATTTCTCCATTGGATGTAAGTACAGACAAATCTGAATTTGGCGCTGTTCTTTACAATACCAGTTTGTATTTTACTAGTGCCAGAAATGGTGCTAGAAAAAGCTACGGTTGGAACGAAGAGCCTTTCTTAGACATCTATAAAGCAGACTGTAATACAGATGGAACCATCACAAATGCTGCCGCAGTAACAGAGTTAAACACTAAATACCATGACGGTCCCGTTACCATCAGCGCTGATGGAAATACAATGTACTTTTCTAGCGACAGTTTTAGAGAAAATTCTTTTGAAAAAGACAAAGAAAACAAGCTAAAACTTGGAAGAAATAACCTTTTCAAAGCGACTAAAGACGGCGAAAAATGGGGAAATATCACTTCATTGTCTTTCAACAGCAATGATTATTCAACAAGTAACCCAAGTTTAAGCAGAGACGGTAAAACACTTTATTTCTCATCAAACATGCCCGCAAGTGTTGGTGGAGTTGATATTTGGAAAGTAATTATCAATGCTGACGGAAGTTTCGGTACTCCCGAAAATTTAGGAAACAAAGTCAATACAGAAGGGAACGAAAG
>JBILYQ010000137.1:0-6166 GCA_044377655.1 Flavobacterium sp. | reverse complement strand
CCACGCCCAAACGGGTAGGAATGGCTACGCCATTTTTCTCGGCGAACAAATATAACAAAGCACCAACACTTAGAAAAAAGATATTGATTATTACAAAAATCCCTGTAAAAGTGTACATGTTTTTTTGTGCTTCGCCAATAGTTGCGCAACTCAAATTCTTTTGCATCAAATCTTGGTCAAGTCCAACCATAGCTATGGTAACGAAGATTCCGCCTAGAATTTGTTTTACTACAAAGTTTCCTTTAAGATAATCTTCATAGAAAAATATCTTAGAATAATTACTATTTTTGACTGCTTCAAAGGCTTGAACAATGCCAAAATCTAAACTTTGGCAAATAAAGAAAATGGTTAAGAATACTGAAGAAACTAAGAAAAAAGTTTGTAAAGTGTCAGTGATGATGATTGTTTTTAATCCACCGCGGTAGGTGTAGGCAAAGATTAATCCTAACGATATTAATACCGTCACTGCAAAAGGAACATTGAAATAGTCAAACACATATCGTTGTAAAACGATGACAACTAAATATAACCTGAAAGCTGAGCCAATGGTTCTGCTAATCAAGAAAATAGTGGCTGCGGTTTTGTAGCTGACAACACCAAGTCGTTGTTCGATATAACCATAAATAGAGGTCAAATTCATTCTGTAATACAAAGGAAGTAGCACTTTGGCAATGATCAAAAAGCCAATAGCGTTTCCAAGAACAAATTGGAAATAACCAAATTGTGTATCGGGCGAACCCACATTTCCAGGAACGGAAATAAAAGTGACGCCAGACAATGCAGTTCCAATCATGCCAAAAGCCACTAAATACCATTTGGAATTTTTATTTGCTTTAAAAAAAGTGTCGTTATCGGCGCTTTTATTGCTTATAATATTCGAAATTAAAATTAAAAGCCCAAAATAAACAAGGATTAATAGCAGAATAGTCGTTGGAGTCATAAAATGATTTTTACAGATTGCCAAATTACATAAATAATCTTCAAAATTTCAAAATATCTAATTTTCAAATTAACTACTTTTACAAAATGGAATTTTCATCAAAATTGCTTGAAAAAGCGGTAAACGAAATGGCTCAATTGCCAGGAATTGGAAAACGAACAGCCCTTAGATTGGTGTTGCATTTGTTAAAACAACCTGTGGAACAAACTCAATATTTAGCGCAAGCGTTAACAACAATGCGTGAGGAAATTAAGTTTTGCGCAACATGCCATAACATTTCAGATGTAGAAATATGTGAAATATGCGCTAATACTTCTCGAAACCGTAAGATAATTTGTGTTGTTGAAGATATTCGCGATGTGATGGCAATTGAAAACACAGGCCAATTTAGAGGTGTCTACCATGTTCTGGGAGGCAAAATTTCTCCCATAGATGGTGTTGGTCCAAGCCAGTTGAATATTGTTTCTTTAGTTGAAAAAGTTAAATTAGGAACAATAGATGAAATGATATTTGCTCTGAGTTCAACTATGGAAGGCGATACAACCAATTTTTACATTTATAAACAAATCAAGGATTTTGAAATTAAAACCTCCACAATTGCCAGAGGAATTGCTGTTGGGGATGAATTAGAGTATGCAGACGAGGTTACCCTTGGGCGGAGTATTTTGAATAGAGTTCCCTTTGAAAATGCCATGAAAAACATTTAAACAATTAATAGTTAACATCTTTTTTGTAATTAAAATTGAAAAACTATCTTTGTTTGCTTAAAATTTTTAGAAAATGAATAAATCCACTATATGTTTCCTGCTTTTTATTGGTCTAATTTTTACCTCGTGTGTGCCAATAAAAGATTTGGTCTATTTGCAGGATAACGCCACCACCTCAAATGAACCTATTGCAAGAGTTGAAAGAGCGCCTTACCGTTTGCAAGTAAATGACATCTTAAATATTTCCATAAAAGCAATTGACCCTTCGTTGGTTGAAATATTTGCAACCGCCTCTCAAACCCAACAATCGGTAACGGAACAGTTGCTCTATTTTAACGGTTATATAATTGATGACCACGGAAATATCAGATTTCCAGTCTTAGGCGAAATAAATATTTTGGGGTTTACGCTCGAAGAGACCAGAATTAAAATTGAAAAACTTTTATTGAAAGATTTCTTAAAAGAAGAATCGGGTGTTTTTGTGACCGTAAAACTCGCCGGATTTAGATATACAATTAATGGTGAAGTTTCCAATACTGGATCAAAAATCTTGTACCAAGATAAAGTTACCATCATGGAAGCCATCGCCAATGCTGGCGATATCACAATTGTTGGCGATAGGAAGGATGTTAAAGTAATTCGTCAATTTCCACAAGGCTCGGAGACTTTCTCCATTGATTTGACAGACAAGACTGCTATGCAATCTCCTTGTTATTACCTTCAGCCGAATGACTATATTTATGTAAAACCTTTGAAACAGAAATCTTGGGGAACAGGCAAGACAGGTATAGAATCCTTGGGTACTATCATCACCATTCTTTCATTAGCTACAACAACTTTTCTACTTCTTAAAAATTAATAATTATTTTAAATGCTAGATATTAAAGATTTTTCCTTTTTTGAAAATCAAAACAGTTTTGATTTTAAAGGATTTTTGATTAAAACAATTAGTTATTGGAAGTGGTTTGTTTTGGGATTGATAATCACCTTTGCAATTGCTCGTCAAGTAAACATCCGTAAACAAAAGATTTTCGGAATGCAAACCACCATAGCAGTTAAGGAAGAAAATAATCCATTTTTTACGGCCAACACAAGTTTGGTTTTTAATTGGGGTGGCTCTTCTGATAAAGTCCAAAACATTTCAACTACACTAAAATCGCGTTCTCATAATGAATTGGTTGTTGAAAAATTGCAGTTCTACATCGATTATTTAGTACAAAGCAAATATTATCTTAAAGATGTATATGGAAGTGTGCCTTTTAAGATTGCTATTGACACCAGTAAAGGACAACTTTATAATTCAATAATAAAGATAAAGTTCCTCTCAAAGAATCAATACGAAATCAAGACTACTCTTTCAAGTAATAGAGTTATTGTATCTAATTATTCAAAATATACCACCGGAAAAATTTCGGTAAATCCGGGAGAATTTGTAAAAAGATTTAACGTTGGAGAGCAAGTTGAATTGCCTTTTCTGAATTGGAAACTAGAGCTTAACGACTTTGATGAAAGTCATGTAGGGAAAGAATATATTGTGCGTTTCAATTCTTTTGACGATACCGTTTTAGAATTTCAAAAAATAAAAGTCACTATTGATGAAAAAGCAACTTCAATTTTAAAACTATCACTTGAAGGGACAAACAAGTATAGAATGGTTGATTATTTGAACGCTACAGTCGAAATGTTGATTCAACGTCAGCTAGAAAATAAAAATCAATTTGCAAAAAACACCATTCTTTTTATCGACCAAACGTTAAAAAACATGGAGTTGCAACTCAAGGATTCTGGAGATGAATTGAAAGATTTCAGCAAGAACAATAATGTTTCTGAGATTGAAGTTAAAGGGGCAACCTACAAAAATCAATTGTTGGAATATGATGTTAAGAAAGATCAAATCAGCCGAAAGTTAGTGTATTGTGCAACCTTAAAAGACTATCTAAAAAACAGTGTTGATTTTTCTAAATTGCCAGCACCATCAGTTGTTGGAATTGACGATCCCAATATTTTGCAAAATGTTGCAAAATTGATTGAGCTTTCGATAAAAAGATCTGAAATGGATTATACGGTCAAAAGCAACGTGATGTTTGACAGAATTGACAACGAAATACAATCTTTAAAGGAGGTTTTGTTGGTCAATATTAATTCTCTCAAAAGCGCACTCCAATATGATTTAAATTTAGTGAATAGCAAGTTGAGCCGTGCAGAAAGTGAAATCCAATCATTACCAGAGAAAAATCAAGAGTATTTGAAAATCATCAGAAAATATGATTTAAGCAACAATATCTATAATACATTCCTTCAAAAACGAAGTGAAGCATTAATTGTGCAAGCGGCTAATTTATCTGACATTCAATTTATTGATCCAGCCAAAGACATTGGCAGAGGTTTGTTAGGTCCAAAAACGGGGGTCAATTACGTAATCGCTTTTTTCGTTGGACTATTGGTGCCTTTGTTGTTTGTCTTTTTCATATTTTTTATCAGTAATTCAATTCAGAATATTGATGATATTTCTAAACTGACACAACTGCCTTTGATTGGAATTGTAGGCGTTAAACACACACATACAAATCTGTCTGTTTTTGAAAGACCCAAATCGGCGTTGTCCGAATCTTTTAGAGCAATCCGATCATCCTTACAGTTTTTGTATAAGAAACAAAATATCGAAGGGTCCAAAACGTTAATGCTTACTTCTTCGATCAGTGGAGAAGGGAAAACTTTTTGTTCGCTAAATATTGCTACGGTTTTTGCATTAAGCGAAAAGAAAACGGTTATTGTTGGTCTGGATTTAAGAAAACCAAAGATATTTGATGATTTTAAAATTTACAATGACACGGGTGTTGTAAACTACTTGATAGGACAAAAAACTTTGGAAGAGGTAATTCAAAAAACACACATTCCCTTTTTGGATGTTATTACTTCTGGCCCAATTCCTCCAAACCCTTCTGAGTTGATTCTTGGAGAAAGTATGTCGGAAATGATGCAAGAATTGAAAGCTAAATATGATTATATAATCTTGGATACACCGCCAGTAGGATTGGTATCCGATGCTTTAGAACTAGCTCAGTATTGCGACGTGACGCTCTATGTAGTGCGACAAAATTTCACTAAAAAGGAAATGATTACCTTATTAAACAATAGGTTCAAACGCGGAGAACTAAACAATATTAGTATTGTGTTTAATGGTTATGAAAATAAAGCAAAATATGGCGCAGGCTATGGTTATGGCTATGGCTACGGTTATGGCTATTCAAGTGGCTACCACGAAGACGAAGAGCCAAGAGGCTTTTTCCCAAAATTATACCACAGATTTTTCAAAAAAAATAATGCATGATACCAAGCCAAACAACAATTCTAATTACCGGTGGAGCTGGATTTATAGGTTCCAATCTTTGTGAATACTTTTTGTCAAAAGGATATCTCGTTACTTGTTTTGATAATTTCGCAACAGGGCATAGATATAACCTTGCAGGGTTTTTAGATAATCCAAATTTCAAATTGATAGAAGGCGATATTAGGAATTTGGAACAATGCAAACAAGCGGTAGATAAAGTAGATTATGTTTTACATCAAGCTGCTTTAGGTTCCGTTCCTCGTTCTATTAACGACCCGATTACTAGTAATGATGTCAATGTTTCTGGTTTCCTAAACATGCTCGTGGCTGCAAGGGATGCGGGTGTTAAAAGATTTATTTTTGCCGCTAGTTCTTCTACCTATGGTGATTCAGAAAGTCTGCCAAAAGTGGAAGACGTAATAGGAAAACCCTTGTCTCCTTATGCCATTACAAAATATGTTAACGAATTGTATGCTGAAATATTTAGTAATTCCTATGGATTGGAAACCATCGGATTGCGCTATTTCAATGTATTTGGAAGAAGACAAGATCCAAATGGTGCTTATGCCGCAGTGATTCCAAAATTTGTGATGCAATTAATGCAACATGAAAGTCCTATTATTAATGGCGATGGCAATTATTCTAGAGATTTTACATACATCGATAACGTCATTCAAATGAATGAATTAGCAATGACGACGCAAAATACAAAGGCTATAAATACAGTTTACAATACGGCTGTTGGCGATAGAAATACACTCAATGACTTGATGAGATATCTTAAAAAATACCTTTCAGAATTTGATAAAAAAATAGCCGATGTTGCCATTGTTCATGGTCCAAATAGGGTGGGAGATATTCCACATTCATTGGCAAGTATTGACAAAGCGAAAGAATTGTTGCAGTACCATCCTCAATATTCATTTGAAAACGGTTTGAAAGAAGCGGTTAAATGGTATTGGGAAAATTTAAAATAAACAGTTTATATTAAAAAAATAAGAATGAAAATAACTAATATTTGTTGTATAGGAGCTGGTTATGTTGGAGGTCCGACAATGGCAGTAATTGCTGAAAAATGTCCTCATATTAAGGTTACTGTAGTTGACTTGAACGAAAAAAGAATTGCCGATTGGAATGATCCAAACGTAGAAAATATACCGATTTACGAACCAGGTTTAAACGAAATCG
>JBILYQ010000318.1:0-2804 GCA_044377655.1 Flavobacterium sp. | reverse complement strand
GTGAAGTATGAAAACATGACGCTTTCTGGCGGTAATTTAATTTCGCAAGGTTCAAGAAACAACATTCGAATTGTAGGTGAAATTAAAGACCCAAAAGAATTAGAAAATATTATCGTTAAATCATTTGGCGGAACTATTTACCTAAAAGACATCGCAACAGTTTCTTTCAAAGAAAAAGAAAAAACGACCTATGCCAGAGAAAAAGGAACAGAAGTGGTGATGCTGAACGTTAAAAAACGGTCAAACCAAAACATGATTTCTGCCATTGAACAGGTTAAAGAAAAAATTGCTTTGGCAAAAGAAAACTACCTGCCGAAAGATTTAAAATTAGAATTAACCAACGACCAATCTTCACGTGTGGAACACCAAGTGGACGAATTGTCCAATCACATTATTTTTGGAATTGTGTTAGTGATGATTGTATTGATGTTTACCATGGGATTGCGAAATTCCTTGTTCGTTGGCGCAGCAATTCCGCTTTCAATGTTGATGGCTTTTGCTATTCTATCGGCTTTTGGATTGACATTGAACACGATGGTTCTTTTTGGATTGGTAATGGGATTAGGAATGCTAGTGGACGACGGAATTGTGGTGGTTGACAACGTTTTTGCCAATATGAAGAAAGGAATGGATCGAGTTACCGCCTCCAAAATAGGGATTGGCGAAATAGCTTGGCCCGTAATTTCTTCAACGGCTACAACCCTTATGGCATTTTTACCATTCGCTCTTTGGCCAGGAACGATGGGTAAGTTTATGAAATATTTCCCGATTACATTAACCATTACATTAACGGCTTCGCTTTTCGTTGCGATGGTCGTAAATGCTGCCATGACTGGTGGCTCTATGGATATTGAAGATAGAAATGTAACTAAAAAATCTGCAAAAACCTATTCTATAATTTTCACAATTATAGCCGTTATATTTGTTTTGATTGGAAATATTTATGATTTAACTCTTGCAAAAGCAATTGGACATTTAGCCATAATTTCTTTGGGTTTAATGTGGTTGTACAAATTGAAATTGTACCAATGGACACAAGATTTTCAGCACAGCTTTTTTCCAAAAATGGAAGATAAATACAAAAGCTTTTTGGCTAAAATATTGACCGGAAGAAATTCGTGGATTGCCCTTGGTAGTATTATTGGGATGTTGTTTTTATCATTCATCCTTTTGGGTATTTTTCCAAGAAAAGTGCTGTTCTTTCCAGATAACATTCCAAATCAAGCGATTGTTTACATAGAATATCCGCAAGGAACGACTATCGACAAAACCAATAAAGCAACATTATTTGTAGAGAAACAAGTGATTGGAATTTTGAGCAAATATGTTGACAAGAAAACAAACGAAAATTTCTTAGCCGAAAGCATCGTTTCCCAAGTTGGTATTGGTGCTGGAAATCCTAATTTGGACGCAGGTTCAGCATCAGAAACACCTTTTAAAGGAAAAGTAACTGTCAATTTCTCTGAATTCAAATTTAGAAAAGGGATTAACACTTCCGACATTTTAGAAGAAATTAGAGGAAAAGTGAAAGGAATTGCAGGAGCAATAGTTACTGTGGAAAAAGATGCCAATGGTCCGCCAGCTGGTTATCCAATTAGTATTCAGCTAACAGGTACTGACTATGACGAAATGATTGCACAAGCAGACAAAATGATTGCGTTCATAGAAGCCAAGAATATTCCGGGAATTGAAAAATTGAGTGTCGATGTTAACAAACAAAGTCCTGAACTTGAAGTAAAAGTTGACAGAGTGAATGCCGGTAGTGTTGGTGTTTCAACGGGTCAATTAGGGTTCAATTTGCGTCGTTCTGTTTATGGCCAAGAGATTTCTACCTATAAAGAAGGCGATGATGATTATAATATAATAGTTAGAATGCAGGAAGACCAACGTAAAAATGAAAATATCTTATTCAATCAATCGTTGACTTTCCGTAACCAAAATAACGGTCAAATGGTACAAGTGCCGATATCGGCAATATCAGAAACAAAAAAAACAAATACGTACAATCAAATTAAAAGAAAGAATTACAAACGAATTCTAACTGTTTATTCTAATGTTCTGACCGGTTTTAATGCTGATGAAATTACAAAACAAATTACAACAGAATTGAAAGGATACCAATTACCAAAAGGAATTGGTTACTCTTTCTCTGGAGTTCAAGAAGAACAGGGAAAAAATCAAAATTTCTTACTTAAAGCTTTATTTCTTGCCTTGGCTGGAATCACGATTATTATTGTATTACAGTTTAATTCAGTTTCAAAAACGATGGTGATTTTGTTTACCGTTATCTTAAGTTTTAGTGGTGTGTTTTATGGATATGTAATTGCCAATATGGATTTTGTAATCTTAATGACGATGATGGGAATCATTTCTCTTGCCGGGATTGTGGTGAAGAACGGGATTGTATTGATGGATTTCTTTGTCTTGCTTTTGGATAAAAAAGTGGCAGAAAAAGGACTTGAAAGTCACAATGATTTGACATTAGACGAAATAAAGGAAGTAATTATCGAAAGTGGGAAAAACCGTCTGCGACCAGTGTTGCTTACCGCTTTGACAGCAGTCTTGGGATTGATTCCTTTGGCAATTGGGCTTAACTTTGATTTTTTCTCTCTTATTACCGATTTGAATCCACATGTATTTATTGGTGGAGATAATGTAATGTTTTGGGGCCCATTGGCTTGGACAATCATCTTCGGATTGACCTATGCCACGGTCTTAACATTGGTGATGGTACCTGTAATGTTTTATTTAGTCAAGAGAACTAAATATTGGTTACGAGATAGAAGAAATGGCAACGCGGCTAC
>JBILYQ010000317.1:0-2806 GCA_044377655.1 Flavobacterium sp. | reverse complement strand
AGAAATTAAACTGGTGTAGAATTTTCTTAGTTCGTCGACTTGTCTTTTTGCTTTATAGTACCCGTTTTCTTCATCGTAATTTGAATTTTCCATAATTGTAATTTGTTTTGTTAGAATTGGTAATTTGACTGTAAATGTGTGTTCGTTTTGTTCAATTGCAACTTTTCTGTCGGTTATAATATTATAGCGGCTAATAATATTTTGAATCCCAACGCCTTGTCCGTCTTGCAATACGGCTTTCTTTTGAAAATTATTTTGAATTACTAACGCATTATTTTCTATGTAAATTTTAATATGCAAAGGTTTTTGTTCGCTAATAATGTTGTGTTTTACGGCATTTTCTAATAGTAATTGTAAAGAAAGCGGCACCACTTTGCAATCAACATGAAAGTTGTTTACAGAAACTTCATAGGTCAAGCTGTTTTCAAAACGCATTTGCAACAAATTCATATACGTTTTGGCAAAAGCCAATTCTTCTTCAATTGAAACCAAGTCTTTGTCTTTTTGTTCTAATACATAGCGATACACTTTTGATAAGGAAGTGGTAAACCGTTGCGCGTTTTCTGGATTTTCTTCAATTAAAGAATTCAAAACATTCAGACTATTAAAAAGAAAGTGCGGATCGATTTGGTTTTTTAGAGTCTCAAATTTGGCGGAAGCAGTACCTGCAATGATTTTTTGTTCTTTGACTTTGCTTTCTTGTTTTTTTATAATTGATAATATTACTTTATAAATCCAAAAGGAGACAAATAGAGAGGCGACTAACCAAATAAACTGACGCATCATTTCTGGATTCCAACTTTCAATATTTAACCATTCTCTTTCCATATGTCTTGTAATTATATACAAATGTAATTCGGTTCTTAAAGATTAGTGTTTTTTTATTACCGAATTGTCGAATTTTAAGGATGAATTGTTGAATTATATTAAAACCGAACAAGCAACCACATTTTAGCCCGGATAGAAGGAAAAATCCTGCTTTATTGTGCAACAGCAACAATAAGCAGATTTGGAATGATAGCCGGATTTGCTCCAAAAAAATATTATTAACAAAAAACTGAAATTGGAAATCTAAATTCTTAATTAAAATTTTACCTTTGACCTTCAATAAAATTACGAATATGGTATATAAATTTAGAGTAATTCTCGATGCAGAAGATGATGTATTCAGAGATATTGCAATTCAAGAAGAAGACACTTTAGAAGACTTGCACAACGCCATTTTCAATGCATTTGGCTTTGACGGAATGGAAGTAGCCTCTTTCTATACCTGCGACGAACAATGGAATCAAGAAGACGAAATATCACTTTTTGACACAGGAGACATTCCAGGAGAACAGAAAATAATGAGCGATTACTCCCTAAACCAACTGTTAAGTAAAGACCAAACAAAAATAATATACGTCTACGATTTCATCCACATGTGGACCTTTCTTGTCGAACTAGCCGCCATGGAAGAAGAAGAAATCGGCTTGATTTATCCAAACCTATTATTCTCTATCGGAGAACTGCCCGCAACAGCACCAGAAAAAGAATTCGAGGCGGACAACGATGATTTTCAATCAGAATTTGAAGATGACCTCGACCAAGACGACCTCGACATGTTCAGTGGAGACGACAGCTTCGAAGACTACGGTTTTGAAGAAAACTGGAATTAGTTTTCAAGAAAAACCAAAAAACATAAAAATTAATATCATATCCAAGAATTAAAGGAGCAATCTTTGTTCTTGGCTATTTTATCTAAAAAAAAAATGATAAACTTATTCAACACCCACATAGAAAGCCTTTCAATTCACCGCGTTGGCAACAAAAGTCGAAATGAAGCTATTTTTTTATCCGAACAAACCTATAATCTGAACGACGAAATCGTTCCTTTATTAAAAGAATATTTCTTCAAATCCTTTCGAGAAAAAGAAGAAAACTATTTCCAATTTGCCCACGAGGTAGATTTAGATTACAATGACATGTACAACTTGGCGACAGAAGTTTTTACCGATCCAAGCAAAATTCATGAGGTATCCAAAAAAATAACCCAGCACCTTTTCGAACAATCAAACCATCCGCACATTAAAAACGGAGAAGTTTACATCACCTATTTGACTAATTTAAACATTGATAACAATGTAGTCGATGCCATCGGAATTTTCAAAAGCGAAATCCAAACAGATTTCCTCCAATTTGAAGAAAAAAACACTTCTTTGGAAATGATTTTACAACAAGGAATTAACTTGAATAAATTAGATAAAGGTTGCTTGATTTTCAATTACAAAAAAGACGAAGGCTATAAAATCCTAACTGTAGACAGCAACCGTTATGATGCTCGTTATTGGTTAGAACATTTCCTTGCCGTTGACGCCTTTCAAGACGAAAACTTTATCACAAAAAAATATTTAAAATTCTGCCAAGGCTTTGCCAAAGATGTCGTTTTTCCAGCCGAAGATAAAAAAGAAGAAGTCATGTTTATGAACCGTTCTGTCAATTATTTTGCCAAAAACGACCAGTTCGAAGAAACCAACTTCCTAAATGAAGTATTAGACAACCCCGATTTAATTCCTGAATTTAAAAACTACAAAATCGACAAAGGAGAAAAATATAGTATAGAAGACATTACCAATTTTCCAATAGCCAATGCAGCCGTTTCCGATGCTAGAAAATCAATCAAAAACGTCATCAATCTAGACACCAATATCCAAATAAAACTAGATTTTATCAACCCAGAAAGCGCAGAAAAATATGTTGAAAAAGGCTGGGATGAAGAAAAACAAATGTACTATTATCTAGTCTATTTCAACAAAGAACAGAAAAG
>JBILYQ010000081.1:0-8517 GCA_044377655.1 Flavobacterium sp. | reverse complement strand
ATAGTTTTGATTTAGGGTAAATTCAGGAGCATTTGTAAACGACATATAGTTTTCAATATGGTCAGTACTCCATAATCTTGGGAGGATTGCCTTTTGATTATCATCTGTGTTTTGATCTGCTTTGATATAATTATTTACAATGACATACTTTCCAGTTTTATAATCTCTTTCGTAGTTTGGTGCTTTGTCCAAATATGGATTGTCTGCGTCCAAGCCAGCAAATACATCGGTGTATTGCGGACCATAAAACAATGGGTTTACACCATATTGTTCTCTATTGTAATAGGCAAGAACTTCGGCAGCATCCGAAGGTTTGTTTTCATTGATTACAACATCAGCATTGGCACGAATTGGTAACATCATCCAAGTTGAAAAACCAATCAATACAAAAAGTATGCACAGCAAAACGGTGTTGTAAAAGGGATGATTTTTTCTTTTTGTGTACTGTAATCCAAAATAAAAGAAAGCAACTATTATTAATAACGCCAATATTGTCCCCGAATCAAATGGTAATCCAATACTGTTTACCATAAAAATCTCCATTTTCCCGAAGAAGGCCAATGTATAAGGCAACAACAATTTAAAAATAAACAGCAATACGGCAACGATTACAACATTAGCTATGATGAAACTTTTGATTGTTATTGTTTTATAATGTTTAAAAAAATATAAAAATCCAATGGCAGGAATTGTCAATAGTGCCATAAAATGCACTCCAAAAGAAAGTCCAACTACTAATGAAATTACCAACAACCATCTGTTGCCTCTTGGTAAATCCATTTCTTGTTCCCAGCGCAAACCAAGCCAAAACAATAAGGCTATGAACAAAGTAGCCATGGCATAAACTTCTGCTTCGACAGCGTTATACCAAAAACTATCTGAAAAAGTATAAACTAATGAACCAACAAAAGCACTTCCTAAAATTACTATTGCATTATTTTTGTTGATTTCTGCATACTGAGAAATAATTTTACGCAATAAAATGGTTGATGACCAAAAAAGAAATAAAATTGTGAATGCGCTAGAAAAAACCGATAGCATATTCACCATCAAAGCAACTGTTTCTTTGCTAGTGGCAAACATGGCATAGAAAGCGCCTAGCATTTGAAATAATGGTGCTCCAGGAGGATGGCCAACTTCAAGTTTAGCGGCTGTGGCTATATATTCTCCGCAGTCCCAAAAGCTTAAAGTGGGTTCAACAGTGAGTGAATAAGTAGTCAATGCAATTGCAAATGTTAACCAACCCAGAATTGTGTTCCACTTTGTGTAGTTAAATGTCAGCATATATTTATGAAATGAAGGTTTTGATTTTAAGACACAAAGAAACTGTTTTTTTTAATGTAATGAAACGAGTATTAACAAAATTTTCTCTATCCCTTTAACGAATTAAATAAGAGTTTATTATAGTTCTTTTCTGAAATAAGTTAAATGTCAAATAAAATTTAAAATATTTTTTTCTTGCTATTTATTTGTGTAAAATAAAATTTGTGCTAAATTTGCACTCGCATTAAGCAAAGCTGGTCTATGGTGTAATGGTAACACAACTGTTTTTGGTGCAGTCTTTCTAGGTTCGAGTCCTAGTAGACCAACAAAAAAAACCTCTCAAGAAATTGAGAGGTTTTGTCTTTTTTAAATATTTCAGGCTACTTTTAATTTTATCAAACAGTCAATCAATTTTTTTTATGTTTATCATATATCATCTGGCAAACTTTATCCATTGCTTTAAAAATTGCAATATCAAAATTGGGAGCCTTTGTAATACCTGTTAAAGCAATAACAGCGTTATACAGAACTTCATTGTCTTGACTTTTAATTCGTTCAATAAATTTTATTTCATTACTTCCTTTTGGAGAATCTGAAACTATTATTTCCTCCGTTTTCGTGTCTATTGCAAATAACATACTCATATCCGTTTAAGTTTAATTTGAGTTTATAAATCATTAGTGTAAGTGACAACGTCCATTGGAACTTTTTGTCATTTTTTTACATCTTGTGCCTTTTTTTGTTGTGCCTCCGCATTGGGTTGAAGTAGTTGCTGACTTCTTGGATGCTTTCCCATCACAGCAATTTGTACCTACTCTTTTATCATGTACTTTACAATAACAACTGTTTGATTTGCTACGGTTGCATTTTCGACAAAGCAACTGAATATTTGAGGGATTGCTATCACCACCACAAGAAAATGGAATGATATGGTCATATTCTAAGCTGTAAGAACTACCACAACATTGGCATATGCCGCCATCTCTGGTGTAAACAATCTTTTTTGTTGTTTGTGAAACATAACGACTTTGAGAAAAACAACAAACACTAAATAAAAGCAGTGTTAAGATTAAATATATTTTTTTCATAGTATCATTTTAATTTGAAAAATCCAAATTGGTGGTTGTACTTTCTTATTATTATTCACTTTAAAATACCTTTGAATTGCAACAAAGTTAATTAAATGAAACTGAAAATCAATTAGACAATGTTTTTTAATCCGCCTATTTTTTTATATTATAAATAAATGCGCTCATTTTTATTTTTTAGCACTCCTTTTTATTGTAACTTGCGCTTATATTTTTTTAAAGATGACTAATAACGCTCATTTTTCTCAAATAGCACCTGTTTTTCATGGACGAATAGTGAAAGAAATAGAGGAGAATTATCAAGTGTATTTCAAATAAAAACAAAGTAATCTATTATTAAAAATAAAGAAATGAAAAAATTATTCTTATTACTAGTAATGACTAGCGTTGGAGTATCATATTCCCAAACCATTCAATCCAAGAACCACGCCACCACGGGCTATATAAAACCAGATGGTACCATTCAAGACAGCAACCATTCAACCGCTGGCTATATTAAAAATAATGGCACCATTCAAAACAAAAACCATAGCACAATTGGATATATAAAATCGGACGGCACCATTCAAGACAAAAATCATTCAACCGTTGGTTATGTTAAAGCTGATGGAACAGTTCAAGACAAAAATCATGCAACACTGGGCTATATTAAAGATGATGGAACGGTGCAGGATAAGAACCATTCAACCATTGGGTATGCCAAAGGAGTTGATATGTATTGGTCAGCGGTGACATTCTTCTTTTTTTATTTCTAGTAGTACGCAATTGTGTCACCACATATTATAGGCGAAATAACTAACTAATATGCATAAGGGCTAACGATATTGTTTAATCCTGTATTAGCTATTTAAGTCAAACACGTATATGCTGTATAAGGTATAATTGAAAGCCCTGTACATGATGGTGTGCGCTTGGTAAATAGTGTTTTTTAATACTTTCTTAGTAAAACAAATCTTTGAGGTTATGGAAGCTATCGTACTGTCTTTACCATTCTTTTTTTTATATAGAAAGATTTAAAAACCAGTTTTAAAAGTAAATAGGTTGTTAATATTCGTTTCATTTTCGGTAAGAACTTAAATTTTATTTTTGTATTACCGATTAGCAAAAGTTGTTTTCAATAATTAAAGGATTTTATTATTTTTTCGTTCATGAGCCAACTGAGTTAACTCATAAGTAAAAGAATCCAACGTCTCGGTACTTTTTTTAATAAAACTAACAATCTCATAAACCTCGTCAATACTATTAGTTGTGACATCTAACAAATCAGAAAGCCCCATAATTTTTGCAACGGAATGTCTAAATTTATGTGAAAGAGTGAATAAAATTTCCTCAAGGTCAATTATATGTTGTTGAAGCGCAAGCGAATGTTTTATTTCTTTTTTTAATAATTCTTCAGCACTTAGTTTAACTTTAGTTTCCAATTCATTATTTGTGTTTATGAGTTCTTTTTCGTAACGCTTTCTTGTTTCTAGACTATTTAAAATTTTTGAATACATCGTTAATACTTCATATTCTTTTTCTGAAATATCACTGTAATGATAAACATAATCAAACCCTACAAAACCGTTGCATTTTTCATCGTTAAAAATAGGAACAGTAATTAAACTCCTAATAGATTGCGGAGCGAGTATTTTTTTTAACTCACTTTCGTCATCTAGAGCTTGTACATTTTCTATTATTAACGGCTCTCCTTTTTTGTGAGTATTTACCCAGTCAGGAATAAGATTGGTTGGGATGTTTTGAAGATTTTCAATTTCCGAACTAATACCTGAATTGCACCATTCATGTGTATTGCTACACGTTTCATTATCCCAGTCATAAATAAATATGTATGACCTGTCCGCATTCACAAACAAACCAATTAGTTCAAGAGACTTTTGAACTTTTCCTGTATCGTCAATATGCGACTTGCCCAGATATAAAGTAGAAATTTGCAATAATAATTCATAAATACTATTTAATCCTTTGAGCTTATTACTGATTTTAATTTCAGTCTGCTTTTGATTTGATTGCTCAATTGCTTTATTTACTGTTATATCAAAAACGAAATCACTTACGTCTATGGGTAAATATCCATAAGATTTAATGCTTTTTACTTTTTGTAATTCTTTTTCTGGGGTGTCTTTTGAATATATAAAGATTATGTGCGCTTGATTGACAATATCTGTTGTACTAAAAAAAGCGTCAATATTTATTGGAGAGTTTAAGTCAAACAATACTAAATCATAATTTTGAATCTCTGGTTTTGAATGCTCAGTTAAGTTATAAAATTCTATTTCATAGTTGTTCCCGAGAAATAACTTTCTTGCAGTATTAAAGTGATAAAAGTCACTTCCTACGAAAAATAATTTAAAATTTTTGTTCATGTATTTATTGAAAACGCAAAACAAACATATAAATATTAATTGTAGTAATCAAAAAAAAATAGAATGAATTACAATAATTTAACACGTTTGTTTTAAAATTCACATAGAATATTAGTTAAAGTTTAAGTAAGTACTAAAAACAATTCCTGGATAATAGCTCAAAAGCTTGTCCTGGTTTTTTGTTTTCTTGACCTTTGCCAAACGTTTTAGATTTAGACCATAGTTCCAATTTGAAACGCAACCCAAAATGACCAAACCAACAAAATCGGTCAAAGTGTTTTAATAAAATTTGAACCCTAAATCTAAAACGTTTTTAACCTCTAAAACGCAAAAGTCTATGGTATTCTATTTCTATTCCAGAACGTCAACGGTCCTTCAAAATTCAGCAAGACAAATTGAAACCTTTAAATCACATGAAGGCTTCGACCCATCCAGATTATTCGTTGAACGCATCCAAGGCAATATTCCATTTATGGAACGCTCAGAAGCTGTGAGGATGTTTGATGAACTAACCAACCAATCAGAACGCTGTACGGTGGTTGTGGATAGTATTGACCGCCTAGAAAGAAATCTAATTGATCCATACCTTTAAAAAATTCTTCTAAAGTTACATTCATAGGTTTAAAAATTATGTGTTTTGGAACAACTCGGATATTTCAACATTTAAAGCCTTACTGATTCGAACAAGTTTGTCGATTCCCATAATTTGTTTGCCTAATATGTAGCGCCTTAGTGCTTCAATATCTAAATCTGAATCGTGAGCAACGTGTCTTACCTTGAGATTTTTTTCTTTAATAATCCTTATTAAATTACTTCCAACAATTTTTACAGATTCAGGTATTTCCGTTTTTCTCATTACTTAATAATTAAGAGTTGAAAATTATAAGTAAGTAGCTAAAAAAACAGGAATGTATACTTCAAGTCATATATAACTGTTTTTTTTATATATTTGTTAAAATTTAAAACAAACTATATGAAAAATAAATTACTTTTACTAGTATTGGGTTTTGCTGTAACAACCCAAATGATTTTCGCACAAGTACCTACCTACGTACCGACAAGTGGACTGGTTGCTTATTATCCATTTACAGGAAATGCTAACGATGCAACAAGCAATGCTAATAATGGTGTCGTAAATGGTGTAACTCTTACAGCGGATAAAAATGGAAATCCAAATTCAGCTTATTTATTTAATGGTACTTCCAACAATATTGGTTTATCACAACCTTTCTTAGGCGGTGTGCAAGTAAATTCATTTTCTTTTTTTACAAGATTTAAAACTATTGGCTCACCTCCCAATACCAGCACTGGTTGTTATAATTTATGGGGAAAGTCATTTTTCTGGGGAGAAATTAATTTTGGAATAGCTCCAGATAATACTATTTATATAATTTGGTTTAACAGCAATGGAGGGAATACAGCAACACATATTCAAACAAACTCAAGTATTATTCCAAATAGTTGGAATGATTTAGTAATAAACTTCAATAATTCACAGGTTGATATTTATTTAAACGGAGTTTTGCAAGTTGTAACGAATTTTTACGGGACTAATTCATTAGCTAATTTTGCTCAAGATGTAAATTCGAGTAAAATTGGAAGCAGAATAATTAGTGGGCAGACAGTTGGTTTTTTTAATGGTATAATAGACGATTTGGGTGTTTGGAATCGTGTATTGACACAAAACGAAATAAATAACTTAAGTTACACAGATACTACATGCAGTACACTAGTAATAAATACAGGAGTATTGAGCCTAAACCCGCCTACATTCACTAACACTGTTACCATTTATCCAAATCCAGCAAATTACCACATAACAATTGACTGTGGTAATTTAGCCAACGTGTCGGGTTGGACAATTAAAATTGTAAATACGTTGGGTCAAGAAGTATTTAGTGGCGCTATGAACACGCAACAATATGTTGTTCCACTTAATTCATGGAGCGGTCAAGGTGTTTATTTCGTAAAAATTTATGATGCGTCAAATAACTTGTTAAATACCAAGAAAATTATTTTACAATAAGCGGTAGTTTTTAAAAAGACAAAACCTCTCAAGAAATTGAGAGGTTTTGTCTTTTTATACTTTCTGTACTAGTTATTATATCTTAAATGTCACTACTGGAAGTGACGCGTGATTTACTAAATCTTCGCTAATGCTTCCATTGAAGAAATGAGAAAGTCCTTTTCTGCCATGAGTACTCATTCCAATTAAGTCAGCGCCGATGCTGTCAGCAAAGTTCAAGATGCCTTTTTCAACATTGGTTTCATTATAAATGTGAGTTTCGTATTTATTCACTTTGAAATTAGAAATAAAATCACTCATTATCTCTTTGGCAACAGGAGTTGGTTTAAAATTGTTTGGGGTATTGATCATTAATAGATGTAATGTAGAATTAAATTTGTTAGCAAATTCAACCACTTTCTCAAAAGGTTTTTTAATTTCATCTGTGAAATCAGAGGCAAATACAAAATTAGCTACTTTGAAATCTGGTTGCTCTTTTTTGATTACTAAAACGGGTACCTCTGAATTTCTGACTACTTTCTCTGCGTTAGAGCCAATAAACATTTCTTTAAAACCGCTAGCACCATGAGAACCCATTATGATTAAATCAACATCGTTTTTTTTGCTGATTTTCAAAATTCCTTCAAAGGCCAATTCAAATTGTATGATTTCTGAAACAGTGATACCATCTAAATAATCCTCATCCATTAAGTCTTCTAATTTTTTGATGGCAGCGTTTTTGAAAAACATTAATTCTGGAATTGCATGTCCGCTTCCAACTGCATCACTCGCTTGATGAGGTAATTCTAGCATGTGCAATATGATTATTTCACCGTCATTTTCTCTGGCAATTTGGGCAGCAACTTTTAATGCGTATTCGGCATTTTCTGAAAAGTCTGTAGGTATTAAAATTTTTTTCATGTTAAATAAATTGATGTAAATGTTTAGGCTGTTTAATGGAATAAAAGTAATAATTTATTTTGAATGAGCAATAAATTTTAATTTATAAAAAAATAACTATATTTGCACCGTTATTTACGATAATAATTAAATAATGAGGGAAGCAATGCTTCCCTCTTTTTATAAAATTATGACATTTAAAGAAAAAGTAGTCCATTTACTCGAGGAAAGTTTAATAGAAAAACCATCCTTGTTTGTTGTTGGTGTTTCAATTTCAGACAGTTTCAAAATCACAATTTCTTTAGACGACGATTTGGGAGTAAATTTGCAAGACTGTATTGATATAAGCCGCGCCATAGAAAATAATTTGGACAGAGAAGAACAAGATTTCTCTTTAGAAGTTGCTTCGGTTGGAGTGGGTTCGACTTTGAAATTAATTCGTCAATACAAAAAAAATGTGGGTAGAATGCTAATTGTAAAACTAGCCACCACAACAATAGAAGCTAAACTTGTCGAAGCAACAGATGATAACATCACCTTGACTTGGGAAGCAAGAGAACAAAAAAAAGTAGGGAAAGGAAAAGAAACAGTTCAAAAAAAACTGGAAATACCTTACGTAGAAATAAAAGAAGCAATTGTTACAGTAACATTTAATTAAAAATTAGGCATGGAAAATATTGCATTAATCGAATCATTCTCAGAGTTTAAAGATGACAAACTCATTGATCGTGTAACGCTTATGGCGATTTTGGAAGATGTATTTAGAAATGCATTGAAAAAGAAATACGGGTCTGATGATAATTTTGATATTATTATCAATCCTGACAAGGGAGATATGGAAATATGGAGAAGAAGAATCGTTGTTGCAGACGATGATTTGGATTTGGAAAATGAA
>JBILYQ010000316.1:0-2814 GCA_044377655.1 Flavobacterium sp. | reverse complement strand
CTAAAAATCATATTAAGAAAGTTCGAAAAGCAATAAAAGAACGTTCGGTTTCTTTATTTGAACCAAGACCAGAATTAGGACATGGAACCAACACGCTTTGCATTGTTGGAAAAAGAAATTTAACTAAAGGTTTATTTTTGGACAGAAGAGCTTTTTTGAACTCCTATGATTATAAAACCGATTTGGATGGCAAATTTCTAACAGGAATCATGAAACCGCTTGGTCCGGTTTGTGGTGGAATTAACTTGGAATATTATTTTTCCAGAGTTGATAATTACAAATTAGGAGCAGGAACAAAGTTACCTCATAATGTGATGGGACTTTTTGGAGTTGCCAATAGTAGCGACGGCGATTTACGTCCTGGTTTGCCATGGCAAATGATTGAAGTTCACGATCCGGTTCGACTGATGATTATTGTAGAACATTTTCCAAATGTGGTGCTGAATGTCATCCAATCCATTCCAGAAATGTACGAATGGTTTAGTAATGAATGGGTGCATTTAACGGTTATAAATCCTGAAACAGACGAATTATTCTATTTTAAAGAAGGAACATTTATTCCCTACAAACCTATGACTGATAAGATTCATTTCTTCAAAGATGTACATACTTTGTTGGAAGATGCTAAAGAAATGGAAACAAACCATATTGCTCACGCAACTCAGGAAAATTTACCAATATATTTTTATAACTAATTATAATGGAAAAGTTACTTCAATTATTTATTCTACTGCCATTATTTGGTTTCATAGTTAGTTTATTTATACAAGAAAAAAAAGAAAAATATATTGCTGGAATAACAATTGGAACGGTTGGTCTGCAGTTTTTTGGTTTGTTATTTTTTATCGGATTTTGGTTTTCAAATGGTTCAAATGTATTGGATATCAAGCATTTTACATTTTACAAAGAAGATAATATTGAAATCTTCATCGATTTATTTTTTGATAAAATCACTGCGGTTTTTGCTTTAGTCGGTTCAGCAATCACCTTTTTGGTTGCTATTTTTAGCAGGTTTTATTTGCACAGAGACAGTGGTTTCAAAAGGTTTTTCAATACACTATTGCTTTTTTTCTTTGCCTATTCCTTAATTATATTTTCCGGAAATTTTGAAACACTCTTCATAGGTTGGGAGTTTTTAGGTATAACCTCTTTTTTATTGATTATCTTTTACAGAGACAGGTATTTGCCAGTTAAAAACGGTTTAAAAACCATTTCACTTTATAGACTTGGTGATGTTTGTTTGATTTTAGCCTTATGGATGAGCCATCATTTGTGGCATGAAAACATCACATTTCTTCAACTGAATGACTTGGATTTAGTGGTTTCACACATTGAAGAACACAATTATTATGCAACTTTTATTGTGCTGATGATTGTTATTTCGGCCGCTATAAAATCGGCGCAATTTCCTTTTTCGTCCTGGTTACCAAGAGCTATGGAAGGGCCAACTACTTCAAGCGCCATATTTTATGGATCACTTTCTGCGCATATTGGTGTTTTTTTATTGATGAGAACTTATCCCTATTGGGAAACGATATTGAGCATAAAAGTTTTGATAATAGTAATAGGATTTGTTACAGCACTTGTTGCTACTATGATTGGAAGAGTTCAATCATCTGTAAAAACTCAAATTGCATACAGTTCTATCGCTCAAATTGGGATTATGTTTATTGAATTGGCTTTGGGATGGCATACTTTGGTATTGATTCATTTTACCGGAAATGCCTTTTTACGCACTTATCAACTGCTGGTTTCTCCATCGGTTTTGGGTTATTTAATTCACGAACAGTTTTTTAATTATCTGCCAAAACAATATGGAAAGCAGGGTTCGCTTAGCAATAAAATTAGCAATAGTTTTTATCTGTTGAGCTTAAAAGAATGGAATATGGATGTTTTTCAGTATAAATTTCTTTGGTCACCTTTTAAGTGGATTGGACGAAAATTGGGATTTTTGAGCAACAAAACAATATTATTTTCATTGGTAATTATTTATGTAGTAGGATTGTTTTGTTTTATCTTTGAAGAAGTTATTCCGAAAGGATTTGATGCTCTTTTACATATTTTGTTTGCATTTATTGGAATGCTCTTGATTTTAAAATCATTTTCAAAAAGAACGGATGCCATAATTGTTTGGTTCATGATTATTGCAAGTCAGTTTTACATACTGCTTTCCATTGCTTTTTTAAATGATAAATACGAATATGTTGAGATTTTATTATACGTTAGCGGATTAGTAATTGCAGCAATTACAGGGTTTTATAGTCTTTACAAGTTAAAAGCTATTGAGAAAAATATCGACTTAAATGATTTTTATGGTTACAATCATGACCATCCAAAATTTGGTTTGCTATTTTTGATTTCGTGCCTTGCCTTTGTCGGATTACCTTTTACACCAACATTCATTGGAGTAGATTTAATGTTTAGTCATATTGACAAAAATGAATATTTATTAATTAGTATTACAACGATTAGCTTTTTGTTCATCGAAATATCCGTCTTGAGAATTTATGCAAGATTATTTCTCGGTCCAAACAAGAAACAAAATCATCCTGTTGCATACAGGTCTTCATAATTAGGTTATCTTTTGTTAATCTAATTATTTTAAAATAAAAAAAGATGAGCGATTTTTATAAACAAATATTAGACAATAACAAAAAATGGGTTGAGGATACATTAGCAAAAGATCCCAATTATTTTCAAGATTTAGCCAAAGGACAAACGCCGCCTTTATTGTGGATTGGTTGTTCGGACAGCAGAGTTCCTGCCAATCAAATCATCGGGGCAAAACCAGGTGAAGTTTTTGTCCATAGAAAT
>JBILYQ010000315.1:0-2824 GCA_044377655.1 Flavobacterium sp. | reverse complement strand
AGAAGCAATTTTATATAAGTTTTCAAATTGTGATTTTAAATGTGCCTTTTGCTCCGAAAAATCTATTGTAAATTCCGAAAATTCCTTTGTTTTCTGATTGAATAACTCTTGCTGTTTTAAGAATAAATCGCTCCAATTTAAATTCAATTTATTGGCTTTATCATTTTGTTTTTGCGTTACCAAAAGCACAGAATTACGTAATAAAAGTATTGGAAATGTAATATCGTTTGCTTCAAAATTCGATTTTAATTCCAGCCAATAGGCTATTTCTCCACCACCGCCAATATAGCATAAATTGGGTAAAATAACTTCTTGATACAACGGTCTCAAAATAACATTTGGACTGAATTTTTCTGGATTTGCATTTAACAAATCGAGTATTTCATTTTCTGAAAATGCTAATTTGGTATTGTTTATTTTGTAAATGCCATTTTCAAAAATGATGCGTTCTCTCAAATTATCTTCAATGTAAAACAGATTAATCTCTCGCGGATTTACCTGAACGCCATAATCATGCAATAATTTGTTGGTTTCTGTTACTCTTTGAAAAGAAGTTTGATGCAGTAATTCTTCCTTTGCAAAAGGGATAAATAGTTTTTTCAATGCTAAATTATCCGCATCCAAAATAACCAAACCTTGGTTTTTAAACAACTCATTGGCCAAATAACGCGTTGCATCAGCCAAATTATCGTGTTCCAAATAGGACTTTTGGAATAATGATTTCAAATATTCCGCATTGGTTCCGTTTCCTAATTCTTTCGAGAAAAGTTCTAAAACCTCTTGTAAACTGTCGGTTGATAATCGGCCAACAGGACCGAAACTATCAGCATTCCATTGGATTTTTGTATGCTTAAAATTGAAATAATTTATTTCCTCAAAATCGTGGTCTTCGGTTGCCATCCAATAAATTGGAACAAAATTATTATCAGGATATTCATTTTTTAATTCTTTGCATAAATTGATTGTGGAGACAATTTTATACAAGAAATACAGCGGTCCGGTGAATAAATTCAACTGATGACCAGTTGTGATAGTGAATGTTTTAGGATTGATTAAGGATAGGATATTTGCTTTTGTTAAAGAAGAAATTTCCAATTTATCATACTGTTTCTCCAATTCAAAAACCAAAATTTGTCTGTTTTCCAAAGGGAAATTTGCCGATTTTTCCTCAATCTGTGTTTTGAAATTTTCCAGTGTTGGAAATTGATGATACAGCTGTTTTAGTTCTTGTTTTTCATCTAAATAATCAATAATTATTTTAGTGAAATACCCCGATTTTTGATAACTAATACAGTCAGTTGGCATGTTATGATTTTTTTGTAAAAATACTTAAAATAAAAATTCCTTATGCAAAATCCATATGCCAAATAATCGTTAAAAACTTATTTTTTTCGAATATCAGTAAATCTTTGCAATACAATATATTCATTACTAAAATGCATTTATTTGCCAAAAAAATCGTTTAGTATTTTTTTTGTAAAAATTCTTGATCCATCACTATTCATATGACCACATGATGCAAAATATCGGTCATCACTAACCGCCATATCATATCTTTTTATTTCGGGATATACTTTTGTTACTTTGTCAAAATAATAGTCTCTATGTTTTGTGTTTTCACAAATTGGAGTGGTCACTGCAATTAATCTAATATTATTTTTTTTGCACAAGGTTTTGATTTTTTCATAGCTTGCATTGCGTTTCGGTTCTAATGTAGCAAGATTATTTTTCATTTTTTTTCCCACACCATGTAAGGCAAAATAACCACCGTTTAGTAAATTGTTACTCTTTTTTTGGACAGCTGTAAAAAAAAACTCTCTAAAACCAATTACATTTTCAAACTCAATGTATCTATAAAATGGTACATATAACCAGTAGTTGTAATTTGATTGTGTGGACATATAATTCGATACAGTTTTTGAATTATGAATATAAGGTAAAAATTGTGCCAAATATTTTGGTGATGGTGTGTCACTGGAAATATTCAAATCAACTTGTATAATCACATTTTTAATTTCATAATTACGTTCAATCATCAATTCTAGCATTAATGCAGTTTCAAATAAATGCGATCCACTTAATCCATAGTTATAAGATTTCAAACCTACTTTTTCAAATTCGGATGGGACAAAATGATTATTTGCCCTTGAAGAGCCTAAAAAAATCACATCAAAATTTTTCTTGTTTGTATTATATATTGAATTTATTTTATTGCGATGTGTGTCAGTCAAGTATACCTGCGTGTAAGCAATATCCAATAGGCAAAGTGTTAAAAATAAAAGACATACTATCTTAATTATGTAATGGATAAATTTTTTCATTAGAATTGAAAATATATAAATTCTTTGTAATCTGAAAACACTCCACATAATGCAATTCCTATAATGCACAAGCTAATTTTTAACCAAGAATGACGACCAGAAATTGGCTCTACTTGGTTTCGAAAACGCCATTCAATTATTATAAATAATAAAATTAGAAGTAATGATTCGTAATTATATCTTTCGTTTTTTAAGTACTGTTGTGTAAAACCGCCTTGAAAAAATATGCGCTTTATATAATCAATAGCCACTTCAATACTTGAAGCCCTGAAGAAAATCCAAGCCAAGCAAGTAAGCAAGAAAGTGCTTAGAATTTGTAAAAATGTTTTTAACGAATTGAAAGAAAAAGTCATTGTCATATCATCAACGTTGTTCCGGTTTTTGTGCAATAATAATAGAGGTAAAAAATAAAGTGCATTAATTGCACCCCAAGCCAGAAAAGTCCAGTTGGCACCATGCCAAAAACCACTCAGTAGGAAAATTACAAAAACATTGCGTACTTG
>JBILYQ010000314.1:0-2827 GCA_044377655.1 Flavobacterium sp. | reverse complement strand
ATAAAACATGAAGAAGTTTGACATACGAAGAAAAGGAAGTTTATGCCGTAAAAGACCCGAAAAAAATTGGTTTACCTACAATAAATATGAGTAGTTCTTATATTTTTGCAAAGAATGATTATTTCTTGGCTTATGTTAATAATTACAATCATTATGTCAGTTATTATAGAAATACCTACCAACATGGTGGAATTTCATTAGAGGAAATGATTGTGCCTTTTTTAGTTTTTAATCCAAAATAAAAATTATTATTTTTAATTTTGTATATTGAAAAATAACAACTTGCCAAAATATAACTACATTATGAATATGCTTTTTTCATTAAACGAAATAGAGAGTGTTGCAAAGAAAATAATTGATACTAACCCTATGAAAATAATTCTTTTCAATGGTGAAATGGGTGTTGGAAAAACCACTTTGATTAAAGAATTGTCATCTATTTTGGGAGTTGTTGAGACTACAAGCAGTCCAACTTTTTCAGTAATAAATGAATACCGCACAAAAAATGAACAGTCGGTTTACCATTTTGATTTTTATCGATTGAAAAATGAAGTTGAAGCATTAGATATGGGAGTTGATGACTATTTACATTCTGGAAATTGGTGTTTTATTGAGTGGGGAGAAAAAATTCAAAATTTAATTCCCATTGAACATTCTGAAATAACAATCACTCTAGATTCCGATGGTAAAAGACAGTTGACTTTAAAATAATTGGATATTTTTTTGTAATTTGTGCCATTATTCATTCTGTTATTATGGCTATTACACCTTTTACAAAACAGCAACTGTTGCCACAAGAAGAAAAGCTTGAAATTCTTCGACATAAAAGCGAACTTTTTTTAGGAATTCCTAAAGAAACATCCTATCAAGAAAGAAGAATTTGTTTAACACCCGATGCTGTTAATTCATTAACCTCGCATGGTCATAGAGTAATGATTGAATCTGGAGCTGGTGAAAGCTCAAGTTATTCTGATACAGAATATAGCGATGCTGGTGCAGAAATTACAAACGATACAAAAAAAGTATTAAGTTGCCCAATTTTACTAAAAGTTGAGCCACTTACTATGGATGAAATTGGTATGATTAACAGCAATACCATAGTCATATCTGCTATTCAACTAAAAACAAGAAAAGCGGCCTATTTTGAAGCATTAACAAAGAAAAAAGTAACCGCTTTGGCTTTTGAGTACATTAAAGATGAAGACGGTTCCTATCCTGCCGTGAAATCCTTAAGTGAAATTGCAGGAACTGCTTCAATATTAGTTGCAGCTGAATTAATGATAAATAACCAGTTTGGAAAAGGGCTTCTCTTTGGAAATATTACTGGAGTTCCTCCAACTGATGTCGTCATTCTTGGCGCAGGTACCGTAGGTGAATTTGCTGCAAAAACAGCACTCGGTTTAGGTGCAAATGTTAAGGTTTTTGACAATTCAATAACAAAACTACGTAGGTTACAAAATAATCTTAACCAAAGGATATTTACTTCTACAATTCAACCAAAATCTTTATTGAAAGCTCTACGCCGTTGTGATGTAGCTATTGGAGCCATGCGAGGAAAAGAACGCTGTCCTATAGTTGTTACTGAAACAATGGTGGAACATATGAAAAAGGGGGCTGTTATTGTAGATGTCAGTATTGATACTGGTGGCTGTTTTGAAACATCCGAAGTAACAACTCATGAACGACCTACATTCATTAAAAGTAATGTAATTCATTATTGCGTTCCAAATATTCCCTCTCGCTATTCTAAAACTGCATCTTTATCTATCAGCAACATAATTACGCCCTATTTATTGCAAATTGCTGAAGATGGTGGTATCGAAAGTGCAATACGATGTAATAAAGGTTTAAAGAACGGTGTTTACCTCTATCACGGAATACTTACAAATAAAGCTATCGGAGATTGGTTCAATTTGCCAGATAGCGATATCAATCTAATAGTATTTTAATTTAATTGTTTGTTGATGAATATAGCAAGAGACGAAACAATTGTTTACTTTTGCAAAAAAAAAAATAATTTCAATGAAATTTATTCATCGTTTTGCCTATTATTTAGTTGGATTTGTATTTGGGTTGTTCTTTGTAGCAATGGTTTTTAGCGGTAAAGACACTCGTTGTAATTATTTTCCAAATGCTAGAGTTTTAAATGATTTAAGGAATAAACCCTTTTATTATGATACCATTGCAACGAAAAAAATATCCGAAAAATTGGTAGACACTGCAGACATTAAAAATATATTGACCCATGGCGATGTAGATTTTGATAAGAGTAATATCGAACAAGATGGTGGAAAAATATACATAATTCATGGACAGACAACAAAAAATCAAGCGATTACCTTAGAAGTTATTAACTACTCGAATAAAGCTGTTTTAAAAAATATAATTAAAAAGTGATTTTTATTTAAAAAACCTTGCGAATATAGAAAAGTAACCTATATTTGCACTCGCAATAAGGGCGATTAGCTCAGTTGGTTCAGAGCATCTGGTTTACACCCAGAGGGTCGGGGGTTCGAATCCCTCATCGCCCACCAAGTAAAACTCCTCAATTTCTTGAGGAGTTTTTTTTTACTTCCATTTTTAATCAAATTATCTCTGTAAAAACAAGACAATCTCATTCAGAGTAATCATTAATATGGTTCTATTTGACTGTTCCTAAAGTTGCATTACAAGAGTTTTTATAAGTAACGTTTTCTCCTTTTTCAATTCGTTAGGCACGGTTAATAATTTTACCGCGGTCGTTTTACTATTCTACTGCGGTAAATTGATTCATTGGTTAGGAAGAATTATTGTCTTTGTTCTTGACCTATCTGTTACAGCCTCTTTT
>JBILYQ010000313.1:0-2831 GCA_044377655.1 Flavobacterium sp. | reverse complement strand
ATTGACCCGAGGCAAATTTATTTAAAGCGCCTCCTTTTCCAGCCGAAGATTTATCTTCCGAAAATTGTCTTGCCAATGTTTCGAAATTTTCTCCTTGCTGAATTTTTTTATAAATGTCCTGAATGGTGTTTTTAGCCTTATCTTGATCAACATCATCAGCCTTAGGATTTAAAATCATGATGTGCGCCACCGTAACTTCGCCTCTGTTGGCACGAATGTCCTCCACCTTGATAATATGGTACCCAAATCGGGTGCGGACAACTCCTGAGATGTTGCCTTTTGGTGTTTTAAACGCTGCCGTTTCAAAAGCATAAACCATTCTAAAAGCTGAAAAATAACCCAAGTCGCCTTTGTTTTCCTTAGCAGAAGGATCTTGAGAAAATTGCATAGCTAAATTTCCAAAATCATCGCCGTTCATCGCTTTTTGTCGAATGTCTTGTGCCTTTTTATAGGCTTTTAACGTGTCTTCCGCCGAAGCGTTTTCATCGACCATAATTAAAATGTGGGCGGCTTTGACTTCTGTTTGCAACCTGCTATAACCTTCCTCAATCAATTCTTCAGTGATTTTGGTATCGTTAAAATAGTTTTTAGCCAACTGCGCTCTATAGGACTTCAACTCGTTCTGATATTGTTGACTATTTTGCAATCCAAGTTTGTAGGCACGATTCACTTTCAGTTTGTATCCAATAAAAAGCTCTAAATAATGGTCCAAATCCTTTTGAGACTCATCTTTTACTAAATCTAGATTCTTTTTATAAATTCGAGAAAACTCATCAGAATAATACGGCTTGTCATTGATTTCGAATAAGGATTCCTTTGTTGCATTTTGGGCAATGCTTACAAAAGACACCAATAATAATCCAAAAAATAATTTGTTAATGCTCATTGTTTAAAATTTTACAATTTATGTAATTCGACTAATACGTAGTAGCTGCAATGTATTGTTAAATTAACAAATCATTTACGGCGTAACAATCAACAAAAGTAACAATTCAATCAGATTATACAAGAAACGCAGCTACTATTAACAAAAATTTATTAACACTTTAAGTAGAGGCATTTTCAAAAAAAAACCTTTTTAAAACAAGGGCTATTGTCTCCCTGAAAAAAATGATTCTAAATTATTGTGAATAAATAGTACTTTTGCAACCTATTTAATGGAAAACATGAGCTTTTTAAAAGAAATACAAAGAAGACGAACTTTTGGGATTATCTCGCATCCAGATGCTGGAAAGACCACCTTGACGGAGAAATTATTGCTTTTTGGAGGCGCTATTCAAGAAGCTGGCGCCGTTAAAAACAATAAAATAAAAAAAGGAGCTACTTCCGATTTTATGGAGATTGAACGACAAAGAGGTATCTCGGTGTCTACCTCCGTTTTGGCATTCAATTACAAGGAGAAGAAAATAAATATTCTCGATACACCCGGTCACAAAGATTTTGCCGAGGACACTTTTAGAACATTGACAGCCGTTGACAGCGTCATTGTGGTAATCGATGTGGCAAAAGGAGTGGAAGAACAAACCGAAAAACTGGTGGAAGTATGCAGAATGCGCAGTATTCCGATGATAGTTTTTATCAATAAACTAGACCGTGAAGGAAAGGATGCCTTTGACTTGATGGACGAAGTGGAACAAAAATTAGGACTCACCGTAACGCCTTTGAGCTTCCCTATCGGGATGGGTTATGATTTTAAAGGCATTTACAACATTTGGGAAAAGAACATCAACCTTTTTAGCGGAGACAGTCGCAAAGATATTGAAGACACTATTGCCTTTTCAGATATTAACAACCCTGAACTGGAAAAAATAATCGGCGAAAAACCCGCCACAAAACTTCGAGAAGAATTAGAACTTATCGACGAGGTCTATCCCAAATTTGACAGGGAAGCCTATTTGGATGGAAAACTGCAACCGGTTTTCTTTGGCTCTGCCTTGAATAATTTTGGCGTTAGGGAATTATTGGATTGCTTTGTGGAAATTGCGCCAGCGCCAAGACCCAAAGAATCAGAAACCCGATTGGTAAACCCCGAAGAAGAAAAAATGACGGGTTTTGTGTTTAAAATCCACGCCAATATGGACCCCAAACACCGAGACCGACTGGCATTCGTTAAAATAGTTTCTGGTATTTTCGAAAGAAACAAACCCTACTTACACGTTCGACACAACAAAAACCTGAAATTCTCTAGTCCCAATGCTTTTTTTGCAGAAAAAAAAGAAATTGTGGATATCTCCTATCCCGGAGATATCGTAGGATTACACGATACGGGAAATTTCAAAATTGGAGATACTTTAACAGAAGGCGAAATAATGAGTTTCAAAGGAATTCCAAGTTTTTCACCAGAACATTTTAGATACATCAACAACGCCGACCCTTTAAAATCAAAACAATTAGACAAAGGAATTGACCAATTGATGGACGAAGGTGTGGCTCAGCTTTTTACCCTAGAAATGAACAACAGAAAAGTAATTGGAACCGTGGGCGCTTTGCAATATGAAGTCATCCAATACCGCTTGGAACACGAATATGGTGCAAAATGTACCTATGAAAACTTCCCGGTGCACAAAGCCTGTTGGGTAAAACCAAATGATCCAAAAAGCGAAGAGTTCAGAGAATTCAAACGCATCAAACAAAAATTCTTGGCCCATGATAAATACAACCAATTGGTGTTTTTAGCAGATTCTGATTTCACTATCCAAATGACCCAAAGTAAATTTCCTAACGTAAAATTATTCTTCACTTCTGAATTTAATTAATTTGACAAAAAGGTGTATTTATTTTTTTTAGTTAAAAAAGTATTACTACATTTGTGACTTAATTATTCCTGTTTT
>JBILYQ010000312.1:0-2835 GCA_044377655.1 Flavobacterium sp. | reverse complement strand
AAGTTCAGCACAATATAAAGCTATAGCAAAAATAAAATTCAAAAAACGATAATCGAAACAACGCAGGTCCAAATCGAACAAAGCCTTGTATGAATCGAACAAGGCTTTGGCTCGACTGAACAAGACAATGGCACAATGGAAATAAGCATAGTAAAAATTGAACAAGACAATGCCCCAATCGAATAAGCCATAGTCTCAATCGAACAAAGCGTATCCTAAACCAAACAAGACAACGGCATAATAAAAACAAACAGACACCAAAACGAAATAGAAAACAGAAAAGCCAAAAATAGAAATGAACCAAACGGAAAGAAAAAAAAGGCATCATATAACAGCGGTTTGGCGCAATTGGGGTTTTAGGCAAACTTTAAAGTTTGTTTTGTACTTGGAAGTTCGGTCTTTAATTTATACATTTGGCTAACCAAATCCCCAACTGACGCCAAGCCACGAGACGAACGTTGACAGCAATTTTTAGAAATCAGATTACTAATCAGTAATATTAATTTGAAAAAAAACTATGAAAAAAGACAAGATTATATCAAAAACAGAAGATTTAGTTTATTTAATCTTATCCATTCTTGCCATTTTATTTATAATTATTGAAACAATCGACTTAATTTATATTTTTTACAAAGAGGTAAGCAGATTTACATTTGCAAACGAAAGACCATTGGGCCTTTCTGGTGTTCCTATCTTCTTTAATATCTTGATTACTCTTGAAATATTAGAGACATTTAAAAATCATCATACTACTATTTTGAGTAAAGTGAAAATTATATTATTAATTGCAATCACAGCAATTGTTAGAAAAATAATAACCCTAGATATCAAACATTCTGATTACTTGATGCTTATTGGTATTTCAATATTGATACTTTCTTTTTGTTTGGGTTATTATTTATTATCGAAAAAAGAAAATGTTGAATAATCATCCAAAATATTTATCCTTAAAATAAACCCAGATGAAAAATAAATTTAAAAAAATTACCGCTATCACTTTAGCATTTCTAATGTTTAGTACCAGCGTTTCTCCGTGTACAGGAATTACATTAAAATCTGGCGATGGTGGATTTGTTGTTGCAAGAACAGTTGAATGGGCGCTTAACGATGCACAGCACAACAAGATTTTAGTAGTGCCACGCAATAAAAAATTTATAGGGCAAACTCCTGAGGGCTATAACGGAAAAAAATGGAATGGAAAATATGGCTTTGTAACCCTTACCGCATATGACCAACCCTATGGACCTGATGGATTGAATGAAGAAGGGTTATATGTTGGCGTATATTATTTGCCCGATTATGCTGAATATGCAGTTTACGATAGTGCAAAATCTGAAAGTTCTATGAGTGTAGGCGACTTGATGCAATGGATGTTGTCATCGTTTAAAACAGTAGATGAAATTGTTGCTAACTTAAAAAATGTTACAGTAGTAAATGTTGACAATAAAGAGTTTGGAGGTGCAGCACTACCTTTTCATTTTAAAATTGTTGATCCAAGTGGTAATAGTAAAATCATTGAAATAGTGAATAAAGGGGAAGTAAAAGTATATGACCCCTACATTGGTGTAATAACAAATTCACCAACTTATGACTGGCATTTAATTAATCAAAGAAATTATCTTAATCTATCAATAACCCCTAATAGTTCAATGAATTTTGAGGGATATGATTTAAAACCATTGGGCGGAGGTTCTGGATTAATTGGATTACCTGGAGATTTTACGCCACCATCACGATTTGTAAGAGCAGCAGCTTTTACTGCTTCTTGTCGTCCATTAGAAACGTCAGTTGATGCTGTTTTCGAATCCTTTCGAATATTGGATAATTTTAACATACCACTAGGTGCTCAGGTTCCAAAAGAACATCTACCAACTGACATAGTAAGCGCAACTCAAGTTACTTCTGCATCTGATTTGAAAAATAAAGTATACTACTACCACACAATGTGGAATAGACAAATAAGAAAGATTGATTTAAAAGCTATTGACTTTACAACAGTTAAAGAACAGATAATTGATGATGATGAAGCGAAAACAAATACTGTTAAAGATGTAACTCCAAAATTGAATAGTAAGAAGAAATAAAATCATGAAAAATATATTTTTGTTATTAACGATAGTACTCCATATGTTTTTTGCTATATCAGTAAATGCTCAAAGTACAAGTGAAGAAAAACTAAATCTACCAGGCGATAATTTAAACTTGTATGCTGTTTTAAATCTTTTTCAAGAGTCTGAAACATTAGAACTGTTTGAAAATAATTTAAATACAGAGGTTTCGAAAATAAATAACCTTGATTTAAACAATGATGACAAAATTGATTATATAAAGGTAATTGACAATATTGATGGGGACAATCATTTTATTGTTTTACAGGTTGCCATTAACGAGAAAGAAAATCAGGATGTGGCTGTTTTCTCTATTAATAAAGATGAAAATAAGCAAATCCAAATACAAGTAATTGGCGATGAATCTTTATATGGTATAGATTATATCATTGAACCTAAATCTCCCGGTTCGGGCTCCAAAGGAGCAACACCCAATCCAGGCTACTCAACAAACGCAACTAACACAGAGGGAGACACCGTTGTAGTTGAAAAAACAATCATCGTTCAAGTACAAACTTGGCCGGTAATAACTTACATGTATACTCCCGCATACGTTAGATGGAATTCGCCTTGGTACTGGGGCTATTATCCATCATACTGGAATCCTTGGCGACCATATTATTGGGATTATTATTACGGATACCACTATAATTGGCACTCTCATTATCACGGACATTATCACAACAGTCATTACTATCGAAACCCTTTATATAGAAATAATTACTAT
>JBILYQ010000080.1:0-8650 GCA_044377655.1 Flavobacterium sp. | reverse complement strand
GGTTTCTAATTTCCTGGCTCATTTATGTTTTGTTTGATGTTTAAAATATGATGTCACAAAGTTAGGATATTGAAATACAAAAGTCATTTATTTTATACTAATTTTACGCAAATCAAGATTACAAATGCAACGAAAATACATTCTTCCTTTATTTCTGCTATTCCAAATTATCTTCCTAAAAGTAATTGCTTTTTTCCACGAAGTAGTGGAACGCTTTTACAGCAACGGAATGTATGATTGGATTTCAAAAATATCGAGATTGACATTAGGAAAAATTCCTTTTTCGATTGGCGATGTTATGTATGGAATTGTAATTCTCTACACTATAATTGCTATTTGGAGAACAAGAAAAAATTGGAAAACCCATTGGAAAGACAATTTTTTGAAAGTGACGAGTTTTTTATCTGTTGCCTATTTTCTTTTTCATCTTCTGTGGGCAATGAATTATTATCGGCAGCCGCTTTTCGAAAAAATGACTATTAAAAGAGACTATTCCATTGAGGAATTGGTTGCTTTCACCGAGAAATTGATTGCAAAAACCAATGAAGTGCAATTTGAAATCACAAAAAATAAAAATTTAAAAGTTACCAATCCTTATTCGCAGGATGACATTTTCAAAATGAGCCAAAATGGGTATGATAATTTATCTAAACAACATCCCTTTTTTAAATATCAAACACCTAGCATAAAAAAATCACTAATTAGCTTACCATTGACTTACATGGGTTTTGGAGGTTATTTAAATCCATTTACCAATGAAGCACAAGTGAATGACAAGTTACCCATGTATGGTTTCCCCAATGTGGTTTGTCACGAAATGGCGCATCAAATAGGATATGGTTCGGAAAGCGAATGCAATTTTATTGGGTTTTTAGCCAGCATAAAAAATGATGATTTGTATTTTCAATATTCGGCTTATGCCAATGCATTGCGCTATTGTATGACAAATATTGGCATGAAAGATGACGCAAAATTTAAAATTTTGAAAGCCAAAATAAACCCTGGAATTATAGCAAATTATAAAGAAAGTGATGTGTTTTGGGAACAATATGACACCATTATTGACAAAGGATTTCATGCTTTTTACGACCAATTTTTAAAGTTCAACCAACAAAAAGACGGAATGGAAAGTTACAGCAAGTTTGTAGATTTGTTAATTAATTATTATAAAACTACTGATTTTTAACCCCGATTACTATACTTAATTTTATTTTTATTGGAGTTCAACAAACTTTACTTACCTATAAAATTCTTTAGTTTTGTTTTTATAATGAAACAAAAAATCACAACAAAAGCTGATATCGTATTTAATTTATATAAGTGAAGGTAGTCCTTCAGAAAAGAATCTAACTTGTAACAAAATCCATTTTTGGGTTACTAATGTAAGTATGACTGAAAATTTAGAGCAATCTTTTGTTAAGCAACTTAAAGAAAATCAGAATATAATCCACAAAATTTGTAGGTTGTATACTAATGACGAAGATTCGCATAAAGATTTGTTTCAGGAAGTAACCATTCAGTTGTGGAAGGCATTCCCAAAGTTTAGGGGCGATTCAAAATTTTCTACATGGGCATATCGGGTAGCCTTGAATACTGCAATCACTTTATATCGGAAAAGTACGCGTTCAATTTCGACTGTTGAATTTGAAAGTCGCAAACATTTTATTAGTCAAGAGGATTATAATCAGGAAGAAGAAGAACAAATCAAGTTAATGTATCAAGCAGTTCACCAACTAAATGATATTGAAAAAGCATTAGTTTATATGTATTTAGAGGATAAAGAATATAGTGAGATTGCCGAAACTTTAGGAATTACCGAAGTGAATGCGCGAGTTAAAATAAATAGAATTAAAGGAAAATTAAAAAAAATATTAAATCCGTAGAAAAAATGGGGGAGTTGGATTTATTAAAAAAAGCTTGGCAGAAGGATGAATATTCTTTTGAGCAAGTATCGGAAAATGACATATACAAAATGTTACAAACAAAATCGTCTTCTATTGTAAAATGGATATTGATAATTAGCGTTTTAGAATTTTTATTATGGACAGCAATCAGTGTTTTATTCAACACCGATGATTATTTTAAAAAGATGCAAAATGAAGACTTGATTATTTATTTCAAGATATTTAATTACTTTAATTATGCAGTAATTATAGGGTTTATTTATTATTTCTATAAAAATTACATCAAAATTTCAACGACAGATTCGACTAAAAATTTGATGAAAGACATTTTAAGAACAAGAAGAACAGTACAATATTATGTTTGGTATAATTTAGCAATGATGACCTTGAGCATGTTTATTGGGTTTGCTTTAGCCTTTTTCTTCAATCCAGAGATGACTGTATTGAAAGATAAAATTGCTCATGAAAAAGGCAATATTACACTAATCATTACTGTTTGCTTTGTTTTGTTAAGCACTCTTATTTTTGTGGGGTTATTTTGGTTGTTTTACAAACTTTTATATGGCATATTGCTAAAGAAATTAAACAATAATTATAAAGAATTAAAGAAAATAGATTTGTAATATTTTAAACTAGAAGAAATATGGGTTTTAATAATTCCATCTACGAAGGCTATTTAATTTTTCTTGTTCTTCTATTTCTTCAACAGGAATTACTTTTAAAAACGAACAATGTTGTTCGATTGCATATTCAATTTTTTCTACAATTTCCTCAATTGTCTCCTTTTCATAATCAATCTGGAGAGGTTCTTTAATAATAAAAGATTGTAGGATACCTTTCTTTTTCATCCGCAACCCTTTTTTATCAAAAGAACGACGAAAACCGTCAATGACAATAGGAACTACTATTGGCCTATGCTGTTTGATAATATGTGCGGTGCCTTTTCTAACGGGTTTGAATGACTTTGTTGTTCCTTGTGGAAAAGTAATTACCCAGCCATCTTCCAATGCCATTCTTATATTTTCGGTATCATTAGGATTGATATCGCGTTTTTCAGTAACGTCTTTACCTTTAGCACGCCATGTTCTTTCTACAGAAATTGCACCAACATAGGATAGGATTCTAGGAAGCAATCCTGCTGTCATTGTTTCTTTAGCAGCCACATAATAAATATTCATTTTAGGTTGCCATAAATATCCAATATTTTTGATAGTATCGTCTCTTCCGCTTAAACTTGCATTAAAAACATGAAACATAGACACTACATCAGCGAAATAAGTTTGATGATTAGAGATGAATAAAACATTTTTATCTGGAAGACCTCTGATGATTTCGGAACCTTCAATGTGAAGCTCATTAAAACCCCTGTAACGTCTGTGAGTTATGGCGCCAAAAATTCGGATTAACCATTTTTTTATAAAAAGTATGTGACCAAAAGGATTTCTTTTAAACAATCCCATAATTGTAATCTATTTAAAAAATGAAGGGCAAATTTACAAAAACTTAAATTTTAAAAGACTTTTTTCAACATTTCTTTCAACTCACTCATCATCATTGCCGTTGCGCCCCATATATAATGATCATCCACTTTAAAACAAGGCACTTCAATATTTTTTGAATAAGAAGTATTCATTAACTTAGATACAATAATACTATCATCCATAAATTTTGTAATGGGAAGTTCAATAATAGCCGCAACTTCTTCCTTTTGTAAGGTAAAGTCAAGTTCATGATTACTGAAACCTAAAAAAGGGTACACTAAAAAATTACTTGGCGGAATATAAATTTCTGTTAAAGGCCGAATAACCTTTATCTTATAAGGAGGAATACCAATCTCTTCGTGAGTTTCACGTAAAGCAGTTTCCTCAAGATTAGCATCAAAATTCTCCACCTTGCCACCAGGAAACGCAATTTGTGATGAATGAACACCCGGATACGAATTTCTAACAATCAAAACCAAATGAGTAACAGTATTCTTAGGGTAAAAAAGCATCATAATAGCTGCTTTTTTAGGATTATTATCTTGATAATTTCTATCGTTTAGAATGGCAACTCTATCATTAGGAGCCATTTTTGTCTGAGCACTTATCGATGGAAGTTCTTCTTTTAGTATTTTTGGTATATTTTTAGAAAAAAATTCAAAATTCATCTTATTATTGCATAAATTAAAAACATAAAGTTACTATAAAATAATACCCCTCAAACTTTTATACCTATAAAAAATGTACAGTAAAGAAGATGCTCAAATAATAAAAAAAGAATTTTGGATACAATTTGCAGAAAAATATCCAAAAAAATGGGTGCTTTATGATACAAAAATTAAAGATGTATCCTTTAAGTTTTATATTGATAATAAAAAAGCCCAAGTACAATTGGATATTGAACCTAAAGACGAACAAAAAAGAAAAATTTACTTCGAAAAAATAGAATCACTTCAAAATATTCTTAGAGAAGAGCATCTCCCTGAGGTAATTCTAGAAAGAGAATTTTATCTAGAAAATGGAAAAATTATAAGCAGAATTTGGCTTGAAAAAACGAATGTTAGTATCAATAATAAAGAGACCTGGCCAGAAATACATCAATTCTTTAATGTAAAAATGACAGCATTCGAATATTTTTTCTATGAATACCAGGAATATATTATGGATTTAGACACCAATACATAATTAAAAAAGAAGGGTTTACAAAACACTTTCTCAAAATCCATTCGTTGGATATGTAAATAAAATCAACACTTTTCTATCCGTTAAGCTAAGTTTTAAGAGAATATACTTATATTCATTTCTTTTTTAACACTTTTAATTAACAAAACATCACAATTCCTCCATTAATTAACAATTTATTAATACAATTATATATATTTGAAAACTATTGGTTAAATATATATAATGTTAAAAAACGCCTTAAATATTAGCCAATGTGTTGAAATTTTATTTCACGAATTCCTGAAAATAAATGATAAAATAATTTTAAGTAGTCAAAATGCGAGCATTCCAAATTGATAATTTAAAAAAATATTAGCTTTAAAATTGAATGTTTAAGATGTCTCATTATAAAATGAGGTTTTGAATTCAGAATGATATTATACGTTTTACATAAAAAAGGGGTACTATTTTGTGTAAAAAAATAAATTTTATAGAACCCATATTAACATTTAACACCTTAAGTATGATATTATATTTACGCTTTGACTTCTTTAATTATTCAAGAAAAAGTCTTTTTATATTTTCTACAATTGTATTAGCGAATACTAGCTTGCACGCTACTAATTATTATGTTAATGATAATTCCACCCAGGGCGACATGTATACAAGCGCCATAGGTAATGACAGTAATGATGGAAAATCGCCTAATTCTCCAAAACTTTCTTTATTAGAAGCATACAATATTGCATCAGAAGGTGATGTAATTTATGTAGACACAGGCAATTACCCTCAAGACAATTCTAGTGATTTAATTATTACAACCAATTCAAAAAACATAGCAATCATTAAAGCCGATTTAGAAAACCCGATCTATAAAAAAAAATTATTACCAACCGATCAAAAAGTTTCTCCGGCTATTTTTTTTGTTAAGGAAGACAAACCAATAGAACGAGAAATCTATTTGCAACAACTTCAAAATACTCCTAGTAAAAATCAAAAATAATTGAGATGAAACTAATTTTAAAATTTATTAATATACTTATAATATATATTAGTTTAACAACAAATCTTTTTGCACAACCTGCTAACGACACTTGTAGCATGGCTATCCCAATAACCGTCGGAGTTGGTAGTTGTAATTCAATATTATATACCAATGTTGCTGCTACAACAACAGGGAATCCAGCAACACCTGCTTGTTGGTTGCCAAATAACATGAGTAATACCGTTTGGTTTTCATTTATAGCAACTTTTGCTGATATTGAGATTTCCACTAATTTTGCCGGAACACTTGCAAATACTCAAATTGCTGTATTTAGTGGTTCATGTGGAACACTAACACAATTAGCCTGTCAAGAAGACATTAACACGGCAGGTGGGTTATTGCATACCAATCTTATTTTACATGGATTAACAATTAACAACACTTATTATATTGCTGTAGATGGTAATGGAAACACAACAGGAACTTTTGGTATTTGCGCACAACAAACGTTACCCATCGGACCACCGATGCCAGTCCAAGATTGTATAAGTTCCCAAAACTTATGTAGTACTAGTAATATAACTGTCCTTGATGGTGTTGGAGGAGTAGGAATTAGCCAAGAAAGTCCTTCTTGTTTTGGTGCTCCAGGAGAACGTTCTTCAAACTGGTATTCCTTTACCGTTGCAACAAGTGGGAATTTATGTTTTACAATCACTCCTACTGCCGTTGTTGACTATGACTTTGCCGTTTTCAACACCACTAATAGCTGTCCTGGCACTGAGTTATCCTGTAATTGGAGTGGCACAACTGGTGCATTAGGAACAACTGGTTTAGGCTGCGCAGGATTGCAATGCAATACTTGTCTGCCAGTAGTGGCTGGACAAACCTATTCTATTTTAGTAGATCGTTTTACGGCTTTAACATCCTCCGGCTTTACCTTAAATTTCGCGGGTACCACTGCTACTTTTGCAAGTCCAAATCCAACTTTTACGGCCACAACCGCTTGTTTAGGAACAGCAACTCAGTTTACGAACACCACTAATGGTAATTTTACTTATAATTGGAATTTTGGAGATGGTTTTACGTCTAATTTAGAAAACCCTTCTCATTTATATGCTACTGCTGGAACTCATAATGTGACATTATTATTAACATCTGTGCCTGGAGGTTGCCAAAATTCCATTACTCAAATTATTACTGTAAATCCACCTCCAGTAGTAGATGCAGGTACGACAACAATAATTTGCCCTGGTAATTGCATTACTCTTAATGGTACTTCTAATGCTATCGGAGGATTAATAAGTCCTTTGACGTTTACAAATTCAACTCCTTATCCTATCCCCGATTCAAATATTACGGGTGTTGCTTCTCCTATAATAGTTTCAGGGGTATTTCCTGCAACATTAAGCGCAACTTCAATTGCTTCAGTGTGTATTAATATAACCCATACCTGGGATTCTGATTTAGATATTTTTATACGTTCTCCAAATGGAACTGTTATAGCACTATCAATGGGTAATGGCGGTCTAAATGATAATTATTCCAATACTTGCTTTTCTCCCACAGCCTCTAATTTAATTACTGCTGGCGTAGCTCCTTTCACAGGTTCATTTTTACCCGAACAAGCTTTTTCAAATTTAAATGGGAATGCAAATGGAACATGGGAATTATTTGTTCAAGATGGAGCATTTGGAGACTTTGGTACCATAACAGGATGGTCAATAACTTTTAATAACGCGTTACCGCCTTACTCTTGGTCACCATCTATAGGAATGACCAATCCTAATTCATTAACACCTACTGTTTGTCCTATAACAACTACAACATACACCCTTACTGCCAATAATGGTATAGGATGTGTTGTTTTTGATACTGTCACCGTTACTGTAAATCCTATTATTGCTCCAACATTAGCTTTAGTGGCTGCCACCTGTGCAGCTCCGGGAACTGCAACTATTACAAATTATAATCCTGCCTATACTTATACTTTCTCCCCTCTTGGTCCTACAATTTCGGCTAGTGGAGTAATAACCGCTACTCTTGGAACTGCATATACCGTTACTGCAGCAAATGGAACTTGTACTTCGGCTCCTTCGGTTTCCTTTACCAATGCGGCGCAATTGGTCTCGAGTGCTATTCCCACTTATACAAAAACAATTTCAGCTTGTGCGCCAGGAACAATTAATTTTTCTTTAATAACACCCACTGCGACAACTTTCAATTGGTTAAGTGGACCAGCAGGCTATACTTTCCCAGCGGGTTTTCAAACTGCATTAACAACAAATACAAACTTAACATCATTGCCTGCAGGTACCTATTGCGTAGATATAACTTCACCAAGTAGTCCCGGAGGCATAGTTACATCAACATTGTTCACGGAAACTTTCGAATCTGGTTTAGGAAATTGGACTTTAGACAATACAAATGGACCTAATATTTTTGTATTAAATAATCAATATATAGGAGGAAGTTGCGTTACTGGTTTAGGCACTTTTACCGTTTTAGATGTTCCTAATGAACCTATAGGGGTTACAGCAGGTCCAAATAGCAATTATTTACATATAAAAGCAACTACCACAACAGGTGCAACTTGCGGTGTCGGTTCTATTAATTTCATCCCATTAAATGCAAATTTTGATGGTGTAGTATCAGATCAAAAAGCAACTTTAAATACTGTTATTAATACAATTGGAAAAACTAATGTTAGATTTAATTTTTATTGGCTAGCACAAGGAGAAAATAATGCAAACGGAGCTGATGATTATGGCAGTATTGAATATAGTATAAATGGAGGAACTACTTGGACTTTATCAGGTGCAAAACTAAGGAGACAAATAACTTGGTTATCAGATTTTAGAACAGATCCTTTGTGGGACAATCAAGCAAATTTAAGATTTAGAATACGATGGAATAATGACGCAAGTTCTAGTATTGACCCACCAATTTCTATTGATGAAATTATTATTACAGCGGACAGTACCACTTTAGCATCTTGTAGTTCAACTATAAATGAATGTATAATAATTACGGCTACCCCTGCTATTCCAACTTTGTCAACAACTGCAGCCACCTGTGCTGCTGCGGGAACTGCAACTATTACAAATTATAATCCTGCC
>JBILYQ010000310.1:0-2869 GCA_044377655.1 Flavobacterium sp. | reverse complement strand
AATTGCGATGTAGTAACGCCACCAGCCAATTCTCTATAAATATTGATATCTTCAGAATTGACAACATCTTGCATGTTCACTTCCGCGCTTGAATTGTGACCGCCTTCGTTCACGCTGTTTAATGCAATATGTGAGTGTTCGTCTATAATTCCGCTGGTTAAATGTTTGCCTTTTGCATCAACAAGTGTTGCCGAAGCATCAGAAATATTTTTTCCAATGGCAACAATTTTTCCGTTTTTAACCAATACATCTGTGGTTTCCAGAATCCCGTCTTTTTCGTTGGTCCAAACCGTTGCGTTTTTGAACAATATGGTTTGTTTTGTTGGTTTTTGAGAAAAACCATAAGCCATATTAGGAAACGTAACAGGTAAAATTGGATTTAATTTTTCAGGTTTTGTAGTATCTTTTACAATTATAAATGGCGATGTTTTCACGGCCTTCCAATTGGTTTCTGTTCCATTGAATAAAACTGCTTTTCCTGAAATAGCTCCTGCTTTTTCAATATAAGCTGTAAGTCTTGAGAAATTCGATTTGATAGTATCATTTGATTTTACCAAAACCGAGACCCAATTTTTTGACAAGGTCAATTTTGAGTTTACTTTTTTCGCTTCTCCGGTTGTAATTTCCGATTTTGGACTTGTAATTTCACCTTCAACTTTCCATTTATAGACTTCATTATCAATGGTTAAATCATAATTTCCACGAATATCGGCGGTATTCATTTCATTGATAACAAACTTGTTACCTTGAACCCAATTTTCGTAGAAGATGGTTTTTTCTTCAAAAATTTCACCAGAAGTGATAATAAAATTAGCGAAATTTCCAACTTTCAAACTTCCAATTTCATTGCTTTTACCTAATAAATTAGCTGGAATTGTAGTTAGCGATTCTAGAGCTTTTGTTTTGTCAAAACCAAATTTTATTGTTTTTAAAAGATTGGGTCTGAAATCATCAATTTTTTTCAGCTTGTCTGTTGTCAAGACAAATGTGATATTGTTATCGGACAATGCTTTAAGATTTGTTGGTGCTTGATTCCAAAATCGTAAATCGGCTAATTCTAATTGATTGGCCTGAAATGCATTCGTTACATTATAGGCTTCAGGGAAATTTATCGGAATGATGAATTTTGAATTGGTATTTTTTATTTCTTCAATGCGTTCAAATTCATTACCTGAACCTTTCAAAATATAATTCAGGCCAAATTCTTTACCAATTTTCGCCGCTCTCAAGCTGTTTAGCTTGTCTTCGGTAGCAAAAATTTGGACAAGTTTTTCATTGGCTGCCAAAGCTTCTAAGGAGGCATCTTTGGATTTTGAATTGCCATTTCTGTACCATTCCAAATCCAAATACATTTGACGAATTAACGCCATCATTCCCATCAAAGAACTTGGATAGGACTGATTTGTGGTAACGCTTCTTCTAAAAGCAAAGTGATTGGATATTTTATTTGATAAAATTCTTTGAGTTTTATCAGCAGAATTCAAAGCAACTAATGTGCCCGAACCTTGCGCAATTCCGTCATCGACATGGGTTCCCAAAACTCCAAAACCAGCTTTTAGGAATTCTTCCGCTTTGGATTGGTCATAACTAAAACTTTCATAGGCATTGGTTTCTGTCTTGATGTGTTCGTTCCAATAAAAACCGGTACGTTTGGTATCATACATTGGGCTTCTGTCGGAACCGCTAAAGGATTTTGGTTTTTCAACGCCAAAACTGGTGTAAACATCAATAAATGATGGATAAACAGATTTTCCTTCCAGATTGATTACTATGGAGTTTTTCGGAATTACAACCGTATTTCCAGCTGCGATAACTTTCCCTTTTTGAACTAGTAAAGTACCTTTTTCAATAATTTGAGTTGGAGTTACATAAATTTTAGCATTTATGAAAGCGGTAAAATTGTTGTTTTTGTTTGGAACACTTTCATTATTTGGAAAATAGTCTTGGGCAGTTACTTTTGGCATTATTATGCCGATTAAAAGGAGGATTATAATTCTCTTCATAAAATGTTAAATAAATTTTAATAAATGTACTCAATACTCATTGATTGTCATTTCATCAGATTAATTTTAACATTTTATTAGTAATATTTACTATTTATAAAATGTTTTTACTTAATTTTAATTTTAAATAAAAATCTTATGTTAATTAAAGTTTTTGGTAGTGCCGTTTTTGGAGTTGAAGCCACAACTATTACAGTAGAAGTCAACATTGATAAAGGCGTTGGCTATCACTTAGTCGGTTTGCCCGACAATGCTATCAAAGAAAGCAGTTATCGAATTGCCGCTGCTTTGAAAAATAACGGATATAATTTGCCCGTAAAAAAAATAACCATAAATATGGCGCCTGCCGATTTGCGTAAAGAAGGTTCGGCGTATGATTTGACTTTAGCCATAGGAATTCTTGCCGCTTCGGGACAAATAAAATCGGAGGATGTTAACAAGTATTTAATCATGGGCGAATTGTCATTGGATGGCGGATTACAACCCATTAAAGGTGCGTTGTCCATTGCAATAAAAGCGAAAGAAGAAGGTTTTAAAGGTTTTTTTCTTCCCATCCAGAATGTAAAAGAGGCTGCAATCGTTACAGGATTGGATGTTTATGGCATTGAAAATGTAACTCAAGTCATTGATTTTTTTGAAGGAACAGGAACTTTAGAACCTACAATAATTGATACCAGAGCCGAATTTTATAAAGAATTGGATTTTCCTGAGTTTGATTTTTCCGATGTCAAAGGTCAGGAAAGCATCAAGCGATGTATGGAAATTGCCGCTGCTGGCGGTCATAATATTATTTTAATTGGTCCGCCAGGTTCAGGAAAAACGATGCTTGCCAAACGATTGCCAAGTATTTTGCCACCAATGACTTT
>JBILYQ010000079.1:0-8698 GCA_044377655.1 Flavobacterium sp. | reverse complement strand
ATATCAAGTTAACTAATTTTATTTAAGAACTGTCTAGCTTTTTTTTGTTAACATTAGCACAATACATCAGTCTATTTTTAAGTATGTACATACATTTGTGTATAATTTTAAAATAAAATAATTTATGAAAAAATTAATTTTTTCTTCTATTATGCTAATTGTATTAGCTTTTAGTGCTCATTCTCAAGACATTTCGCATAACGCTCTAGGTTTGCGTTTAGGTGACAATGACGGTTTTGGTGGAGAAATCTCTTATCAAAGAAAATTATCTTCTAATAATCGTTTAGAATTAGATTTAGGATGGAGAAGCAACAGAGATGTAGATGCTTTTAAACTTGCTGGAATTTACCAATGGGTTTGGAACATAGAAGGAGGTTTTAACTGGTATGCAGGTGTTGGTGGTGGATTAGGTAGCTGGAGTCATGATTATTACGTAGGTGGAAATAATAATAGTGATAATGGAACTATCCTTTTTGTAGCTGGAGATCTTGGCATTGAATATAACTTTTCTGAAGCGCCAATACAACTTTCTTTAGATATCAGACCTGAATTGTATTTTAATTCAAATGATTATAGAGAAGACAATTTTGGACCAGATATTGCTTTAGGAGTTAGATATAGATTCTAATTAAAGGAAATATTAAAAATCCCGTTTCAAACGAAACGGGATTTTTTATTTTAAAACAATTGGTTTTTTTGAATTAATCTTTACAATAATATAAGGATAAAAAACATCCGAAACATTATCTTCATCAGGTATAGATTTGATTTCCTTAACCTTAATAAAAATACTTGTAGATGATTCTTCAATTGATTCAAGTAAATACTTATATTCACCTTTGACTTGAGGACCCAAATTCAATATTAAAAAATTACAAGATTTAATATCATCCGATTTAATTTTTTTCTTCAAATTTGCATCAGCCAGTAACATTGTAATTTCTTCTGATTCTGACAAAATTTCATAAAACCGTATTGTTGCACCTCCATCTTCTTGATAAGACATAATTTCATAAAGTGGCTTTTTTGAATTCTTGGAATTCTTGGTGGCACATGCAAATAAAAGCAATGCAATTGGGATGTAAATTATTTTTTTCATTTTGATTGTTCTATAGCTTTATGATATAAGTCCTCATATTGCGGCAAAATATTTTTGATATCAAAACGTTCGGCTACCGTTAATGCATTTTTTTTAAATGTCTTTAATATTTCTGTATCTTTCAATATTCTCAATGCATTATTAGCCATTTCATCAATATTTCCTACATCACTTAAATATCCAGAAATACCTTCAAAATTAACTTCAGGTAAACCTCCTGAATTACTAGATATTACGGGAACACTCCAAGCCATTGCTTCTAAAGCGGCTAAACCAAAGCTTTCAGTTTCCGAAGGAAGCAAAAACAAATCAGAATATGAAAGTATTTTGTCAATCTCGTTGCTATTTCCAAAGAAAATCACCCGGTCTTGAATTCCTAATTTATAGCAAAGCTGTTCTGCTTTTTCCCTTTCAGGACCATCTCCAACCATCATTAATTTTGAAGGTATCTCTTGTTGGATTTTGTTAAATATTTTAATAATATCGGGTATTCGTTTTACTTTTCTAAAATTACTAATGTGAGTAATAATTCGTTCTTCTGGTTTGGCCATAACAGAACGATGACAAGGAATGGAAGAATCTGCAGTATTTTTATCCAATTCTATAAAATTTGGGATAACCAAAATTTCCTTTTTAATATTGAATAATTTTAGAGTATCATCTTTTAAACTTTGGGAAACCGAAGTCACAAAATCTGACTTATTGATACTAAATGTGACTGCTGGTTTATAAAAAGGATGGTTTCCTACCAAAGTAATATCAGTTCCATGAAGCGTAGTCACCATAGGAATATTAATTCCATCTTCTTTTAGCATTTGTTTTGCCATATAACCAGCGTAGGCATGAGGAATAGCATAATGAACGTGCATCAATTCAATTTTGTGCAGTTTTACCATATCAACTAATTTGCTGGACAAAGCCAATTCATAGGGTTGATAATGGAATAATGGATATTCTGGAACGTTAACTTCATGATAATGAACGTTTGGACTTAATAGGGCTAATCGAACAGGTTGACGATATGTTATAAAGTGAATTTCATGTCCGCGGTGAGCCAATTCTAAACCTAATTCTGTGGCAACAACCCCACTACCACCAAAGGTAGGATAACAAACAATGGCAATTTTCATATGTATATTTTAAAATACGAATTTAAGGAAAAACGTTTTCAAAAATTGTTTTATTTGAGTTAAAACTTAATTTAATTTTAAAATAATTACAAATGAAAGGAAGGATAATAAATACTAAATTCTAGTTCTTCTTGTAATTGTGATATGTCGGCGAATTTGTTGTTAATCGAAATACTCTTTTATTTGCCGCACCGTTATTCACTCCTGCATGGATATAGTTTGTATGAATTGGTTTCCTATTCCTTATGAAAAGGAATTATAGTTAAGTTAAGACCTGAATGAAATGCTTCTGGCTGTAAAGATGAGTTATCATCATCATTAGTATTGGAACAACGTAATGCAAATGTACCAATTACTATCAAAAGTATTTTTTTTATTATATAAGAAAATTTTTATATTTATTAAATATAGCTAAAAAACGGTTACTTAATTATCGCATCTTGAATAACTTGTTGAATGTCTTCGCGAATATTTTCTTTGGAAAGTTTGTTTGTTGCATTCGTACCAGGATAAGTTCTGTTTGATAGAAACACATATACAATTTCTGTTTCTGGATCGGCCCAAGTCATTGTTCCTGTAAAGCCTGTATGTCCAAAACTTTCTTTTGAAACGCATCCGCAAGTTGGTCCTTGTTTCTCTAATTGTGGTTTATCAAATCCTAAACCTCTTCTATTACCTTCCGAACAAAAATAGCATGTATTAAAATCATTAAATGTCTTTTCAGAAAAATACTCATGACTGCCATAGTTCCCTTTTTGAAGGTACATTTGCATCATTTTGGCGATGTCCATAGCATTTGAAAAAATACCGGCATGACCGCCAACACCACCTTCCATGGCGGCTTCCATGTCATGAACATAACCTTGAATTGTCGAATGTCGAAAATAAGTATCAATTTCAGAAGGAACAATAACGCTTACATCAAATTTTTTCAAAGGATTATACATTGTTTTATTCATCCCCATCGATTTATAAAAATTATCAAAAGCCAAAATATCCAAAGTTTTACCCGTTGTATTCTCCAAATATTCTTTTAAAAGGATAAAGGTAAAATCGCTGTATTTGTATTGTTTTTTTTCCATTATTGGGCTTTCAATTATCTTTTTGATGATGGTATCATGATAATCATCTCTTAAAAAAAGATTTTCGGAAACCTGTTTTGTAAAACCTTCTGTGTAGGTTTTGCGATAGTATTTTTCCAAAGGAATTCCAGCTGAATCTAGTGTTGATTTATAAAATGGAATCCAAGCCTGCAATCCTCCATAATGAGACAATAATTCTTTAAAAGTAATGTGTTGTTTATTAGAATTCATAAAAACAGGCAACATTTCATGTAAAGGTTTCTCTAAATGAATTTTGTTCTCATCATAGAGTTTCATAAGATTAGGCAAAGTGGCAATAATCTTAGTAAGAGAGGCAACATCATATAAATCAGAATTTTTGATACTTGTTGTTTTATCATATGTCTGATGTCCAAAGGACTTTTGATAAATAACTTTGCCTTTTCGTGCCACCAGAATTTGCATTCCTGGTGTCATTTTTCCATCGATTGCTTTTTGTGCATAAGATTCGATTTTTGCCAAAACAGCGGAACTCATGCCAACATTTTCGGGTGTTGTAAATCCCAATCGATTCATTTTCTGTGTACGCAATCCATCACCCACTTTGAAAGAAGTGTTGATAGAAACGGGTAATTTACCTTTGGAATCAACTGCGCCAAAAATTACTTCTGCAGAAACTTCTTGAGCAATAGTGGCATTTTGATAGGAAACCACCAAGCCTTCAATTTCATCAAAAAAGGTTATTGGCAATAAGGAATATGGCTTTGTAAAAACATCTAAAATAACTTTGTTGTTTTTAGCAATTTCTTGTAACCAAACTAATTCAGTTTCTGTAAAGTCATGATTTTTCCACGCTTTGTCTGATTTATGAAAACCAATAATTACAGTATTGAAATTTTTTAGTTGGACGTTCAAACTGTCAATATTAGTATTTGAAACCTCAGTTACTTCGGTATATTTTTTTAAAGTTGTAACAAAAGAACTATTCTCATCATTGCCGAGTTTGACATAGGCAATTTTCTGATCCAAATTCTTAATGGGCAAGATTTCGTCTGTATTTTTAATGACTGTAACAATGTTTTCATACAATTGGTATTGTAATGCATCGTTATTTAGAGGATTCAAATCTTGGTATAAATTGATTGTTTCAATCGGTTTGTAGTGGTTTAAACCAGCTTTATATTTGTAACGCAAAATCTTTTTAACTGAATAGCTCAAACGCGCTTCAGAAATTTGACCTTCTTGAAAAGCGGCAGTAATTTTTGTAACAGCCAAAGGAACATTTTCTGCAAAAAGCAAAATGTCATTACCCGCTAAAAAAGCTTCCAAATCAATATCTCCGGGTTTTTTGGCGTTACTTGCTGCTTTCATATTCAACGCATCGGTAAAAATCAATCCATCAAAACCCAATTCGTTTTTTAACAAATTAGTAACAATATTATAGGAAATTGAAGAAGGATAATTATCTCTTGATTCGAGGCTAGGAACATTTAAATGTGCAACCATTACTGAAACTAATCCTTCATCAAACATTCGTTTATAAGGATACAATTCCACTAAATCCAAATGCTCTTTGCTTGAAGTGACTAGAGGTAATGCATAATGAGAATCGGTAGATGTATCACCATGACCCGGAAAATGCTTGCCTGTAGAAAACACCCCTTGGTTTTGAAAGCCAGTCATCAAAGCGATAGCTCTGTCGGTAACTTTTACTTTATTTTCACCAAAAGAACGATTTCCAATAATCGGATTTTTAGGATTGGTATTAATGTCTAAAACTGGAGCAAAATTAAAATGAATACCCATTCTTTTGCTCTCTTTGGCCATATTTTCACCAACTTTTTCAATCAATTTTAAATCTTGAATGGCACCAAGTGTCATGTTCCATGGATAACGATAAGTGGAGTCTAAACGCATACTCAAACCCCATTCGGCATCAATACCAATAAATAATGGGACTTTGGCTTTAGATTGGTAGCGATTTGTCAAATTGGCTTGACGCATTGGTCCGCCTTGAAAAAAGATAAGTCCGCCTACTTTATTTTCAACAACCAATTTTTCAACTTCTTTTACGTGCATAGAATCTTTGTTGGAATAAGCTGCAACCATAAAAAGTTGTCCAACTTTTTCTTCAAAAGTCATTTGGGTATAAATACTGTCAACCCAACGCATTTCGGCATCAGTATCTTTAAAGAAATTTTTTCTATCTGATTTTATATGAGGAATATATACTTCTTCTTCTTCGGCAAATCCTGCATTTTTTAATATTGTAGCATTTTTATTTTTTATGCTTGAACAGTTTGTTGCCAATACAAGCAAAGCAGTGAATAAGCCTATTCGTAAAAAAAAGTTTTTCATTGATTTTTTTTGATTAGAAGAAACGACTGTGCCAACTATCGCCAGCCGGAACTTCCCAATTTTCGTTAAACTCCTCTATAGTATTAACGAGATTATTGAATACTATAGTATTTTCCGTCACTGCTTTTTCTTTTGCCATTCTCTTAAAATCAATCAAAGATTTATGAGCAATATGTTCACCATTTTTAAAAGTAACGTTCATTTTATCCAACAAATCAACATTGTATTTTTGTTCTAAACTTTGGATAAATCCCACAGAGGAGTCTATCGAACAGCCTGTTGCAGGCTGCACTTCCTGATTGACAGCTAAAATAATAAAACGATTGTATTTCAATAAATAAGAAGATTCTAAACCAGTTCCGTGAGCTGACCAATTTTCTAAAAAGTCTTTTAAATCATTCTCAATTTCAGTCATTTCATCCTCTGAAAATTTTCTGTTGGATTGATAAATCCAAATTTTGGATTCTTCGGGTAAATTTAAAAATGGGAGTAACATAACTTATGATTTGTATTAGGATTCATGGATTATAAATCTTGGGCATTAGCAATTAATTCGGCAATATCCATTACTTTGACATCACCTTCTTTTTCTTTATTTTTTATACCGTCAGTCATCATGGTATTACAAAAAGGACAACCTGTAGCAATGATTTCTGGCTGAGTTTCCAATACTTGTTCCGTTCTAAGAATGTTAACTTCCTTATTTCCTGGTTCAGCATCTTTAAACATTTGTGCTCCGCCAGCACCACAACATAATCCATTGGCTTTTGAACGTTTCATTTCTACCAATTCGGCATCCAACTTTTGAATTAAATCTCTTGGCGCTTCATAAATGTTATTGGCACGACCTAAATAACAAGGATCATGAAATGTGATTCGTTTTCCTTTAAATTGTCCGCCTTCAATGGTTAATCGTCCAGCATCCAACAATGATTTTAAAAATTCAGTGTGATGAACAACTTCATATTTCCCACCCAATTCTGGATATTCATTTTTTAAAGTGTTGAAACAATGTGGACATGCTGTAACGATTTTTTTTGCTTCATAGGCATTCAAAACCTCTATATTCATCATGGCTTGCATTTGAAACAAAAACTCATTTCCGGCTCTTTTTGCCGGATCGCCTGTGCAGCTTTCCTCAGTTCCAAGCACGGCAAATTCCACATTAGCACGATTTAAAATTCGCACAAATGCCTTGGTTATTTTTTTGGCTCTGTCATCAAAACTTCCAGCACAACCTACCCAAAATAATACTTCGGGTTGTTTGCCTTGTGCTAACATTTCGGCCATTGTTGGTACAATTAAAACTTCTGACATATTTATATATTAGTTGCAAAGCTGCAAAGTTTAAAATCTAAATTTATTAGTTTTTTCCATCATCGAAAACTTGAATGGTAACTTCTTTTTCTATTAAATCTGTAAAATGACCTCGGTAACGGGTAGCTTTTACTAAATGGTTATCAATCCAATGGTAATTTCCGCCTCGGGGTTTTCCCATGACCATTCCGTGATATTTAAAACCGTGTTTTTTCAACCAAATTTCTGTATATTCTCTGTGAACTTCAGTTCTTGAGGTAAAAAAGAAAATAATATGACCTTCATCATACCATTTGTTTAAGGTTATCAATGCATCGGGGTATACTTCTGCAGTAAGCATTCTTTCAGGTTCTTCATTTGGAATATCGTCACAAACTGTTCCATCAATATCGATTAAATAGTTTTTTACGCCTTCTTGTAAAATAGGACTAATTGTTTGCCCATTTTCTGTTGTCGGTACTAATTGTTTGTCTAAATCTTCTGTTTTCATTTTCGTTTTGTTTCTAATTTATTTTTTAAAATCCATTAAAAACACCCTTAACCTCACTAATAAGAGAATTTTTATTTGTTGTAAATTAATTTTCGTTCTTCCAGTTCAATCGGTCTTGCTGGTTGAATTGCCATGGCGCGCCATTATTTTCAATATTGGTCATCATGTTATTTAATGGCATTGGGGCAGCGCTTTGTTCCATTACTAAATACCTTCTCATGTCCATTATTATGGATAACGGACTTATATTTACTGGACATTCTTCCACACAAGCATTACACGATGTGCAAGCCCAAAGTTCTTCTGGAGTTATGTAATCATTCAGCAATGATTTATTATCCAGAATAAAAATCCCTTTGTTAGCATCAATATTTTTACCTACTTCTTCCATCCTATCACGAGTATCCATCATGATTTTTCGTGGAGATAGTTTTTTTCCTGTTTGATTTGCAGGACAAGCCGATGTACAACGACCGCATTCCGTACAAGTATAAGCGTTTAACAATTGCACCCAATTCAAATCCTGAACATCGCTAGCACCAAATTTACCTGGAACCGCGGTTTCATCCACAGGTTGTCCTGCAAAAGGATCAGCAGTTGGATCCATCATTAATTTTACTTCTCTGGTAACGCTTTCAAGATTGTCAAATTGTCCTTTTGGATGCAAATCAGCGAAATAGGTATTTGGGAAAGCCAATAAAATGTGCAAGTGTTTTGAAAAATACAAATAGTTCAAAAACACTAAAATTCCTGTAATGTGTAACCACCAAAAAGTGCGTTCCAGCATAAAAACCAACTGGTTGCTCATGCCGTCAAAGATTGGTGCTATGAATTGTGAAATTGGAAAACTCCCTGCTTGAATATAATGACCAAAACCTCCGGCAACATTTTGCAAATGCGAATCGGAAGCATTCATCAAAAGAAACAAAGACATTAATACTACTTCAAAATAAATAATAAAATTGGCATCGTTTTCTGGTTTTCCTTTCAAATCGGAACTTGCAAAACGTTTTAAATTTATGATATTTCTTCTAATCCAAAAAACAAAAACGGCCACTAAAACTAATAATGCCAATATTTCAAATGATGCAATCAATACATCATATAACATTCCTAAAGAGGCAAACACTCTATGTGTTCCAAAAAGGCCATCAATTATAATCTCCAGTAATTCAAGATTGATAATTACAAAACCAACGTAAACAATAATATGAAGAATGCCTGCAACTGGTTTTTTTACCAT
>JBILYQ010000078.1:0-8713 GCA_044377655.1 Flavobacterium sp. | reverse complement strand
CAGACACTTCAAAATCTTTTTCCGAAAATGTAGCTAATGGAAAAGCAGCTTTGCCTCCATGTCATGCCTTTTTTCAATTTTATGTTGCTGAAGGAAAATTATCGTGCCAATTGTATCAAAGAAGTGCCGATATTTTTCTTGGAGTTCCCTTTAACATTGCCTCTTATGCTTTATTCACCATGATGATTGCACAGGTTTGTAATCTTGAAGTTGGCGAATTCATCCACACCTTTGGCGATGCACACATCTACAACAACCATTTTGAACAACTAGAGCTGCAATTGTCTCGAGATTTAAAACCATTGCCAAAAATGATTTTAAATCCTGAGATAAAGAATATTTTTGATTTTACTTTTGATGATTTTACATTGGAAGGCTACGAACCACATCCACATATAAAAGGAATTGTGGCGGTTTAAATCTTTAACCATTTAATAAATTAAACCTCAATTTTTGGTATTATGGAAAAAGAACAGCACGAACTTTATGAATATGCTCGAAATAGGATAAAACAAAAAAAACAATTGTACTTCCACTTTATCTTTTTTTTTGTTGGCAGTATCTTTTTATTGATTTCCAACAAATGGCTCAATGTATATCCTGAAAGACAATGGTGGGTTTGGATAGTGGCTATTTGGGCATTCCTTTTTATCCTTCATTTTATAAAAGTTTTTATAACAGACAGTTTTATGAATAAGAATTGGGAACGTAGCCAAATAGACAAATTAATGCTATCTCAGAAGAAAAAAATTGAACATTTAAAAAATGATATAGAAAACACCTAAATATAATTACAATGATTACCATAATTGCAGCTGCAGCTGAAAACAATGCTTTAGGAAAGGACAACCAATTGATTTGGCACCTACCAACTGATTTTAAGCGTTTCAAACAAATTACATCTGGACATTATATTATTATGGGAAGAAAAACTTTTGAAAGTTTCCCAAAACCTCTTCCCAATAGAACACATATCGTTATCACACGTCAAAAAAATTATAATCCCCAAGGTTGTATCATTGTTAACACATTAATTGATGCATTACAAAGTTGCCCAAAAAATGAAGATGTTTTTATTATTGGCGGTGGTGAAATTTATAAGCAATCAATCGATTTTGCTGACAAAATAGAATTAACACGAGTACATGGAATTGTAGATGCCGATACCTTTTTTCCTAATATTGACTTAGAAAAATGGAAAATGAGTTTTGAAGAATTCCATCCAAAAGATACCACTCATAATTTTGACTTTACGTTTCAAACATATCTCAGAAAATAAAAAAACACCCGTAGAGGGTGTTTTAGTCGTATCAATAATAAATAAAATCAACTTTTAAATAAAACCTGATAACTTAGAAAAATGACTGCTAAAGTCAACAATGATCCCGTAATGATCATAATTAAATTTGCGATTTTTTGAGAATACATCTCAAAAAATCCTTTAACACCATATACCACAAAGGTGCAAAAGGTAAAAAAAACCAAAATTTCCAAAAACTTACTTAACCCAAAGAACGTGTTGTGCGAATTAATACTCTCATTAGGGAATGCGACATAGCTATCCAAAAAAGCAACAAGAATTAACGATACAATAAAAGCTATTGTAATCCATTTAAATTCTGATATTACTAATCTTGAAATCATGTTTTCTTGCTTAAAATTGATACTGTAAAGTTTAACATTAAAACAATACCACACAATACCTATAAATAGTGATTTTTTTTCACTCACTATATATAGTGATAAAACGTTTAATCTTTTTTTACTAAAGTTAAACAAACATGCTATGTTGAACTTCTGTCATAAAAAATAATGCTTTATATTTGTATAAAAATAATTGTAATGTCAAAAAACATCACCCCTTACAAAAATTCTTCACTCAGTAAAAAAGAACAAGTTGCTCAAATGTTTGACACTATTTCTGGTAACTATGATGGCTTGAACCGTATTATTTCATTTGGAATTGATGTTAAATGGAGAAAAATAGCTTTAAAGCTTGTAGCCGACAAAAATCCAGAAACAATACTTGATATTGCAACAGGAACTGGTGATTTAGCTATTTTAATGACAAAAACTAATGCAAAAAAAATTATCGGTTTGGACATTTCTTCTGGAATGCTAGATGTAGGTAGAAAAAAAATCGCAGAACAAAATCTTGAAAATAAAATTGAAATGATTTTAGGAGATTCTGAAAACATGCCTTTTGAAGATGATTCTTTTGATGCAATAACTGTTGCATTTGGAATAAGAAACTTTGAAACTCTTGAAAAAGGATTGTACGAAATTTTAAGAGTACTAAAACCAAATGGAATCTTAGTCATATTGGAAACTTCAGTCCCTGAGAAGACTCCATTCAAACAAGGCTATGCATTTTACACCAAAAATATTTTACCAATTATAGGTAAAATCTTCTCAAAAGACAATAACGCTTACGGTTATTTACAAGAATCAGCGGCAAATTTTCCATATGGAGAAGTTTTAAACAATATTTTACGAAAAATTGGGTTTATAGATGTAGTAGCTATGCCGCAAACATTTGGAGTAGCTACAATTTATTCAGCTTCGAAAAAGTAATATGAAAAAAATAATTGTTTTAGCATTCCTATTCACTGCGTTTCTATCCAATGCACAATTTAAAAAAGGCACATTTGCAAAAGATCCATTAGTCAACTTGGAGAATTTTGACAAACAACGCGTACATTGGGGATATTTTTTAGGGTTTAACAACTACGACTTTAAGATAGATTATAAATCCGTTGGACCAGACATTCCTGTTGAAAGCACTACCGGTTTTAATGTGGGTTTGGTTGGAAATTTAAGATTGCAAGAATATATCGATTTACGATTTGAACCAGGCTTGTACTATGCAACAAGAACTTTGACTTATCCCAATTTTTCTTCAGATAGGGACGCTATCAGAGAAGTTAAAGCTACGTATATCAACTTTCCTTTATTGTTAAAATTCTCTTCATTAAGAACTGGAAATGTTAGACCATATTTAGTTGGTGGAGTTTCTGCAACATTAAATTTATCCAGCAATTCGAAATCCAAAGACGATAATGAACAACAGCGATTTAGAGTTAAACCATGGACAAACAACTATGAATTAGGATTTGGAATTGACCTTTATTTTGAATATTTTAAATTTTCACCTTCCATTAGAGGTGTTTTTGGACTTGGCGATGAATTAATTAGAGATGCTGACCCAAACAGTCCTTGGACAGGAAATATTCAATCTATGAAATCTAGAGCGGTTTTAATCAACTTTACATTTCACTAGAATTTCTACTAAACTCGCTGAGAAAAATGGCGGTGGCGGTGGCAACATTCAAACTTTCTGTTTTTTGGATGTCTCCAAATCTAGGAATAGCAATTCTATTTGAAATTAATTTTTCCAATTCTTCTGAAATTCCATTTGCCTCATTTCCAAAAACCAAAATCCCTTCTGTAGGTAAATCTTCTCGATAAACATTTTTTCCGTCCATAAAAGTACCGAAAACAGGTAATTCTGATTGTGAAATAGAATTCTTCAAATCCAAATAGCTGACATTAACTCTAGAAATAGAACCCATTGTGGCTTGTACCACCTTTGGATTATAAACATCAACAGTTTCCTTGGAGCACAAAACTTGTTTGATGCCGAACCAATCACACAATCGGATGATAGTTCCTAAATTCCCTGGGTCGCGAATGTCTTCAAGCGCCACAATTAATCCTGAAGTCAAAACAGCTTTCTCTTTTGGTATTTTAAAAACCGCCAAACAAGAGCTGGCTGTTGCCAAAGCACTAATTTTTTTTAAATTCTGCTCATTTAGGAATGTTTTTTGAGAAGAATCAACCTCAGGAAAAATATTATCTGAAACAAATAAATGATCCAGAACAAAATTTGATTGTAATAATTCTTGAATTACCTTTACACCTTCTGCAATGAACAGTTGATGAACTATTCTAAATTTTTTTTGTTGAAGACTCGTTATTAGCTTTATTTGGTTTTTACTAACCATAAAAAAATGTACTTTTGAATTAAATATTTCACACCACTTGAAAAATAGTCTCACAAAAATATCACTAATTATTCTAATAGGAATATTTATCTTTGGATGCAATGCTACTAAAAGAGTTCCGAGTGGTAAATGCCTGCTTACCAAAAACGAAATCTATATTGACGACAAAGCTATAAAAACAGAAGTTGTGTACAATCAATTGTATCAAAAGCCTAATAGTTCCATCCTAGGTTTCCGACTTCGATTGCATATTTTCAATATGGCAAAGCAAAAAACAGACTCTATCTATAGAGCCAAATTTGTCAATAATCCCAAAAAATATAATCGCAAAGCCAAGTGGCTTTCTCGAAAACAGGTCAAACGATTAGGCCAATCTTTTTGGTATTCTGGAATTCACAATTCTTTAATGAAAAATGGAGAGGCACCAGTTGTTTTGGATACTATTAGCACAAAAAAATCACTAAACCGTCTTAAATCATTTTATTATAACCGAGGTTTTTTTAATGTTACCTCTAACTTTTCCATTGATACCTCGACTTTAAAAAGAGCCAAACTAAATTATTTTGTAAATTTAGGAAAACCCTATATTGTAGATTCTATTTCCACAAAAATTAATACTCCGGCACTCGATTCTATTTATAAGATAAAAAAAATGAATTCTTTATTAGTCTCAGGAGAACAATTTCATTCAGAGAATTTCAAAAATGAAAGCGCGAGAATAACCGCAGAATTCAGAAATAATGGCGCTTATTACTTCCAACAGAATTATATTAATTATGAGAATGACACCATTAATACTAATAAAAAAATTAATGTAAAATTAATTATTGAGGACCAATCCATTAGAGAGGAAGATTCATTAAAAACCCAACCTTTTAAATTATACAAAATAAGCAAGGTTAATATTTTCACTGATCATTCGTCAACAAACACAAATGCTCGCATAACAGATAGTATTAACTATAAAAACTTCACTTTGTATAGTGTCAACAAATTGAAATACCGACCAAAATCAATTACCGATGCCGTTTTTATTGTAAAAGGAAATAGTTTTTCAGACATCAAAACAACGCTTACCTCAAAATACTTGAGTAATCTGAAAGTTTTCAATTATCCTTTAATTCAGTATAGCGAAGACAAGCAGAATGAGAATGCGTTAATTGCAAATATTTATTTGATACCCCAAAAAAAATATATTTTTGGAGCTTCGGTAGATTTAACCCATTCTAATATTCAAGACTTTGGAATTTCGGGTAACACTTCTTTTACCATTAGAAACATTTTTAATGGTGCTGAAACATTTGAAATTGCAGCCAGAGGAAATATTGGAGCATCGAGAGATATAGCTATTCCTAGTACTAGTTTTTTCAACATTTCGGAATTTGGGTTAGATGCCAGATTAAACTTTCCACGTCTTTTTCTACCTTTCAACTCGGATAAAATCATTCCAAAAGCCATGATTCCTTCCTCTACCTTTAGTGTTGGTTTTGCAAAACAAAGGAATATTGGTTTGGACAAAGAAAATTTCACAAGTGCATTAGCCTACAATTGGACCCCAAAGAAAAATTCAACTGCAAAATTCGAACTTTTCAACATCCAGTTTGTTAAAAATGTTAATGTGGCCAACTATTTTAATGTTTACGGTTCATCCTATAATTCCTTGAATGCTCAAGCACAGCAATATAACACCAATCCCGCCTATGTTGATGATGGTAATGTTGCAGAAGGAAATTTAATTATAGAAACAGGCACAAATGGTTTTTTAAACGATGTGCTTGGTCCAAACCCAACTGTTTTTCCCTCTACAAACGACTTTAAAACCATCAGAAGTATTAACGAAAGGAAAGGCCGTTTGACAGAGAACAATTTAATTTTCGCCTCAAGCTACACTTTTACCAAAACAACTAAAAGAGATTTTTTAGACAATAACTTTTTTGCTTTCAAAACAAAAGTTGAATCAGCAGGAAATGTATTGTCTTTGTTTGCGCTTGCTTCAAAACAATTAAAAAACCAGAACGGAGCCAATACTATTTTTGAAGTTGAATTTTCACAATATATAAAGACCGAATTTGAATTTATTAAGCATTGGGATTTGTCACGTAAAAAAGTTTTGGCCATAAGAAACTTTCTGGGAATTGCCATTCCCTATGGAAATTCTAATAGTGTTCCCTTTTCAAGAAGTTATTTTGCTGGAGGTTCAAATGACAATCGCGCTTGGCAATCCTATGGTTTAGGACCAGGAAAAACCAGTTCTGTAAATGATTTTAACGAAGCTAACATGAAACTTGCCTTAAGTGCAGAACTGCGGTTCAACATTTTTGGGCAATGGAACGGCGCCATTTTTACAGATATTGGGAATATTTGGAATATCTACGACAACATTGATAATCCCGATGCCGTTTTCTCTGGCTTTAAATCTTTGGAAAATATTGCCATGGGAACAGGTTTTGGAGTACGGTACGATTTTAATTTTTTTGTAGTTCGCTTGGATTTGGGTTTCAAAACTTACAATCCAGCCAAGGCGGAGAATGAAAAATGGCTTAAAGAATTAAATTTTGGTAAATCAGTTTTAAATATTGGAATAAATTATCCTTTCTAAAAGTAGAAATTATTAAATTTGTCGGCTTAACTATAAACATAAAATCACATGGCTCATAATATCAAACCTGGAGTTGCTACTGGCGATGAAGTACAAGCAATTTTCAAATATGCAAAAGAAAAAGGATTTGCCCTTCCTGCGGTTAATGTTATTGGTTCAAGCACCATCAACGGCGTTCTTGAAACTGCTGCTAAACTAAATGCGCCGGTGATTATTCAATTTTCAAATGGTGGAGCGGCTTTCAATGCTGGTAAAGGTTTGTCAAACGCTAATGAAAAAGCAGCTATTGCTGGTGGAATTGCTGGTGCAAAACACGTTCATACTTTAGCTGAAGCTTATGGCGCAACCGTCATTCTTCACACTGACCATTGTGCAAAAAAATTATTGCCTTGGATTGATGGTTTGTTAGATGCTTCTGAAGTGCATTTTGCAGCAACGGGAAAACCATTGTTTTCCTCACACATGATTGACTTATCGGAAGAACCAATTGAAGAAAACATTGAAATTTGCAAAACCTATTTAACTCGAATGAGCAAAATGGGAATGACTTTGGAAATCGAATTAGGAATTACTGGTGGCGAAGAAGATGGCGTTGACAACTCTGATGTTGACAGTTCAAAATTATACACCCAACCTTCTGAGGTTTCTTATGCCTATGAAGAATTATTAAAAGTGAGCCCAAGATTTACTATCGCCGCTTCTTTTGGAAATGTTCACGGAGTTTACAAACCAGGTAACGTAAAACTAACACCAAAAATCTTGAAAAACTCTCAGGATTATGTGCAAGATAAATTCAAAACGGGTTCAAATCCAGTTGATTTTGTTTTTCATGGCGGTTCCGGTTCAACATTAGAAGAAATCAGAGAAGCCATTTCCTATGGTGTTATAAAAATGAATATTGATACTGATTTACAATTTGCCTACACTGAAGGAATTCGTGATTATATGACAAAAAACATTGAGTATTTAAGAACACAAATCGGAAATCCTGATGGTGCTGATTCTCCAAATAAAAAACATTACGATCCAAGAAAATGGATTCGTGAAGGCGAAGTTACTTTCAACACAAGATTGGAACAAGCATTTGCCGATTTGAATAACGTGAACACTTTGTAATTAACAATTGATAATTGACAATTAATAATTATCCATTGTCAATTATTCATTATCCATTAAAATTATGGCTTGGTTTAAAAGAACAGAAAAAGGAATTACCACCGCAACCGAAGATAAAAAAGACGTTCCAAAAGGACTTTGGTACAAATCGCCAACGGGAAAAATTATTGACCAAGACGAATTGGCTAGAAATCTTTGGGTAAGTCCGGAAGACGATTTTCACGTTAGAATTGGCAGCAAGGAATATTTTGAAATCTTGTTTGACAATAACGAATTCAAAGAATTGGATGCCAAGATGACTTCTAAAGATCCATTGCATTTTGAAGATACTAAAAAATATGCCGACCGATTGAAAGACGTGATGTCAAAAACTGGATTGAAAGATGCCGTTAGAACAGGTGTTGGAAAATCTAAGGGAAAAGATTTGGTGGTTTGCTGTATGGATTTCGCCTTTATTGGTGGTTCGATGGGTGCTGTTGTGGGAGAAAAAATTGCACGCGGCATTGATTATTCTATCAAACATAATGTTCCCTTTGTAATGATATCAAAATCGGGTGGCGCAAGAATGATGGAAGCGGCTTATTCTTTAATGCAATTGGCAAAAACTTCTGTCAAACTAGCGCAATTAGCCGAGGCTAAAATACCTTATATCTCGCTTTGTACCGATCCAACAACGGGAGGAACAACGGCTTCTTATGCAATGCTTGGCGACATTAACATTGGAGAGCCAGGCGCGTTAATCGGATTTGCCGGTCCAAGAGTTGTTCGTGACACTACGGGAAAAGATTTACCCGAAGGTTTCCAAACTGCCGAGTTTCTTCTAGAACATGGCTTCTTAGATTTTATTACACCAAGAAAAGAATTGAAAGACAAAATCAATTTGTATATTGATTTAATACAAAACGAAAATATCAGATAAAAAAAGTAAATCCCATCTAAAACTAGATGGGATTTTTTTACATCCCGCTTCTAATTGCTTCTACAGGATCCAGTT
>JBILYQ010000077.1:0-8726 GCA_044377655.1 Flavobacterium sp. | reverse complement strand
GTTCTTCCAATAGTTGGCTGTTGAAGCAAATTTTGAAGCGTATATTAAATTTAACGCATCGCTTTGGTTCATGTATTTCTTCATGTTGTCCATGCCAGTCTTGGCGCCTTCAACCCATGCAGGGTAGGCAAATTTTACGTTCTGCTCTATACCCGCTGCTGGCATCCATCTATTGGTTCTGCCTGGGTATCCTAGTATCATTGCATAATCATTCTCTTTAACACCGCCTACATTAACGGGTAAGTAATGTTTTGGTTGTAATGGAACATTTTTTTCCGAATAGTCAGCAGGGTTTCCTTCAGCATCTGCATAAACTCTAAACATAGAGAAATCTGCTGTATGACGTGGCCACTCCCAGTTGTCCGTATCGCCACCAAATTTACCTAAACTCTCAGGTGGTGTTCCTACCAATCGAACGTCTTTATAGTCTTGGTAAACAAAATAATAGTACTCATTTCCTTGGAAAAACGGACGCACAGACACGGTATATTTACCGCCTTCGTTGTTCTCTTTTTCAATAGCTGCTATTTCCTGATTGATGGCTTTCTCTCTTTCAAGCTCAGACATCTTATCGTTCACTTTTGACAAGATACGTTTAGATACATCGTCCATTCTTACAAAGAAACGCACGTACAAGCTAGAAGGTTTTATTTCTTCCTTTCTGTTCTGTGCCCAAAAACCGTTTTTCAACAAGTTCTTTTCCGAAGTCGAAAGCTCTGCAATGGCGTCATAACCACAGTGGTGGTTGGTCAAAACCAAACCGTCTTTTGACACAATCTCAGCCGTACAACCGCCGTTAAACTGAACAATAGCGTCCTTCAAACTATGATTGTTGATACTGTAAATTTCGGCCGCAGTCAACTGCAAGCCCATCTTTTGCATGTCGCGGTGGTTCAAACGTTCCAAGAACATTAAAAACCACATTCCCTCGTCGGCCTTTACGCTCATTGGCACAAGCATAATCGACGCAACTAGTGTTAAAATAATTTTTTTCATTGTTGTAGATATAAAAGTTAGTTAATCAGACACTTACTCTATTGCTTTCCCCGCTCTGTTCGGCTGGTAAAAACACTAAATTCAGCGCTGCGAATATAATTCATTTTACCAAGTCTACAGGTAATCTGAGTTGAAAAACTAAAACGTTATAGTAAATTTTAACTTAATTTTTAGAAATCAAATGCAAAATCAATATTTTTTAAAAAAATGCTCTTTTTGTTATTCATTCCAAAATTAACCCAGTTTTAAACAAAAGATAATACTTTTAATTTTTACAAAATGGCAAACCTCTTTTAAATATTTATGTCAATTTTATGGAGTGTCTTATCTCTAAAGAAATATTATTTATATACATTTGTATTGCTCCATAAGTCTGAAACAGGTTAACAAACATGAAATACAAAACCCTTTTTTTTTTAATAATTCCTTTCATGGTTTTCTCACAAGCGGACTTCTCACAAGCCGAGAATCTATTTCTCCAAGAAAAATTCTTGGCGGCTAAACCAATTTTTCTTAATTTTCTATTAGGAAACCCTAACAATCTAAAAACATTAGAATACCTTGGTGACATAGAAGGGCATTCAAAATCTTGGGAAAAGGCAATAAGCTACTATGAAAAATTAAAAATTCTCAAACCTACCGAAGCCAATTACTACTATAAATATGGTGGAGCTCTTGGGATGAAAGCCAAAGAAAGTAATAAGTTCAAAGCACTTTCAATGATTGGAGAAGTAGAATCGTCATTCAAAAAAGCAATACTTCTCAACCCAAAACACATAGAAGCACGTTGGGCGTTAATAGAACTCTACCTCCAACTACCCGGAATCGTCGGAGGAAGCGAAAGAAAAGCACAAAAATATGCCACCGAATTACTCAAAATCTCCCCCGTAGATGGATACTTATCCAAAGGACACATTGCAGAATACTACAATCGATACAAAGAAGCCGAAAAAAACTACCACAAAGCAATAGAAATCGGAGGCTCAAAAAATTCCTATCAAAGACTCGCAAACCTCTACAAAAACAAACTCAACCAACCCATTAAAGCTAAAGAAATAATGGAGGCTTACGCCAAAAAAGAATAAAACAAAAACCCCAAAAATCAAACAAGAAAAACAATCACTTCCACGCATTTAACAATCACGCAGGCACAATCAACAATTCTCAATTCATCATTCATAAGCAGTCAAGGATTTTTATAATTCACAATTCATCCCAAACCAGAGATCTTTTTTGAATCAACCTTTTATAACCCAAAAAGCTTAAACATTTTTACGTATTTTTGAACTAATTATTATACCAAATTACAACACCATTCAATATGCGCACACATTTCATAGCCATCGGAGGAGCAGCAATGCACAACCTAGCACTAGCATTACACAACAAAGGATACATAGTAACAGGTAGCGACGACGCCATCTTTGAACCCTCTAAATCACGACTGGAAAAAAAAGGTCTAATGCCACAAGAACTAGGATGGTTTCCTGAAAAAATAACCGTCAACATCGATTCCATAATACTAGGAATGCATGCCAAAGATGACAACCCCGAATTGCTAAAAGCACAACAATTAGGGCTAAAAATATACTCCTACCCAGAGTTTCTATACGAACAATCCAAAAATAAAACCCGAGTAGTAATAGGTGGTTCACACGGAAAAACAACCATCACCTCTATGATTTTACACGTTATGCACTACCATAACATCGAAGTAGATTACATGGTCGGAGCGCAACTTGAAGGCTTCGACACCATGGTCCATCTCACCGAAGAAAACGATTTTATAGTCCTTGAAGGTGATGAATACCTCTCCTCACCGATGGACAGGCGACCAAAATTCCATTTATACCAACCTAATATCGCCCTGATTTCTGGTATCGCCTGGGATCACATCAACGTTTTCCCAACCTATGAAAACTACGTAGAACAGTTCGAAATATTCATAAAAAAAATAACCAATGGTGGAATTCTTGTTTACAATGAAGACGATCCCGAAGTAAAACGAGTAGCCGAAGCAGCCACCAATCCAATACGAAAACTGCCTTATCATACTCCAAAATATACCGTAGAAGACGGAACCACATTATTAGAAACTCCAGAAGGAGCAATGCCTATAGAAGTTTTTGGAGCACATAATTTGAACAATCTCGCAGGCGCCAAATGGATTTGCCAAAACATGGGCGTCGATGAAGCCGATTTCTACCAAGCCATAGCAACATTCAAAGGAGCCTCAAAACGCCTCGAAAAAATAGCCGAAAGCAAAGGAAAAGTAGCCTTCAAAGATTTTGCCCACTCACCAAGCAAAGTTGCTGCAACTACACAAGCCGTTAAAAGCCAATACCCAAACAGAACCTTAATCGCCTGCCTCGAATTACACACCTACAGTAGTTTGAACGCCGAATTTCTCAAAGAATACCAAGGCTCATTAAATGCTGCCGATGTAGCCGTAGTTTTTTATTCGCCCGATGCTGTCAAAATAAAACAACTCGAAGAAGTCACCTACGACCAAATCGCAAAAGCATTCCATCGCGAAGATTTAATCATTTTCACCAACCCCAAAGATTTTAAAGACTATTTATTCAATTTGAATTTTGATAATTCAGCCCTGCTTTTAATGAGCTCAGGAAATTATGGCGGACTAAATTTTGATGAAGTCAAAGGAATAATTAGTATAATTCGCTGAAAAACATGGAACAAAATAACTTTTCTATAAAGCATTGGGCCGAGGACGACAAACCTCGCGAAAAGTTAATGTTTAAAGGTAAAGCCGCTTTAAGCGATGCCGAGTTGATTGCCATTTTAATTGGTTCAGGAAGCCGAAACGAAAGCGCTGTGCAACTAAGTAAAAAAATTCTTACCATCGTTGACAACAACCTCAATGCGTTGGGGAAATTGTCTATCAAACAACTCATGGAATTCAAAGGAATAGGCGAGGCCAAAGCCATCACCATCATTGCCGCATTGGAATTAGGAAGACGTCGCCGTGCTGAAGAAACTGTCGAACTCAAGAAAATTACATCCAGCAAAGCCGTCTTCGAAATCATGCAGCCCATCATCGGCGAACTGCCACACGAAGAATTTTGGATATTGTTTCTTAATAATTCCAATAAAGTCATTTACAAAACCCAACTCTCCAAAGGTGGAATTACAGGCACAGTGGTCGACATTCGTTTGGTGTTCAAAATGGCCTTGGAACAAAATGCCACATCGATAATCTTAACACACAATCATCCATCAGGAAAACTTCAAGCCAGCGACGCCGATATTCAAATTACCAAAAAACTAAAACTAGCAGGACAACAATTGGACATTACCATTCTTGACCATATCATCATCACCGAAAATGGATTTTACAGCTTTCAAGACGAAGGAATATTTTAACTATGAACAACAACACTATCAACGATATTTTCTTCGATTTAGACCACACACTTTGGGATTTTGATAAAAACTCCATATTGGCCTTTGATAAAATTTTTATCGAAAGTCACCCAACAATCAACACAGAAATCTTCATTGAAATTTATGCGCCCATAAATCAGGCTTGTTGGAAATTATACCAAGTGGATAAAATCACTCATGAAGAATTACGATATGAAAGACTAAAGCAATCTTTTGACGCAATAAATTATTCAATCTCCGACAAAGCAATCCATAAAATGGCAAACCAGTATATTGATTTTTTGCCCAATAACAACCAGCTCTTTGATGGTGCAATTGAAATTTTGGACTATTTAAAACCTAATTACAACTTGCACATTATCACCAACGGTTTTGCCGATGTACAATATAAAAAAATCGCTAACTCGGGACTTCAAGACTATTTTAAAACAGTCACTAATTCAGAAATGGCAGGCGTAAAAAAACCAAATCCCAAGATATTCGAATTTGCATTATCTTTAGCAAATGCCAATAAACAAACTAGCATCATGATTGGAGATTGCATCGATGCCGATGTAAAAGGGGCCATAAGTTTTGGAATGGAAGCCATACTTTTCAATGAAAGTAAAGTGCAAATCCCTGATAATATTAAGCAAATCCATCATTTATTAGAATTAAAAAAACATCTTTAACTATGAAAAAATTTCTCACACTACTGGTTTTAGTAATTTCTCTTCAAGGATATTGTCAGGATTTGAATCAATACCAATATGCAATAGTTCCAGCAAAATTTGATTTTCTTAAAGAAAACGACAAATACCGTTTGAACACTTTAACTAAGTTATTGATGGAAAAACATGGTTTCATTGCCTATTTAAGCACAGATATTCAGCCAGAAGAGATTGCAAATACTAACTGTAATAAAGTTTTTGTTGACGTTTTAGAAAGCGGAAACTTATTTATGACAAAACTAAAAGTTGTCCTTAAAGATTGTAAAAACAATATCCTTTTCACTACCGAAGTAGGTTCGAGTAGAGAAAAAGAATTCGGTGCCGGTTTCAATGAAGCATTGCGCAATGCCTTTAAATCTTTCGAAAAGTTGAACCACAAATACAATGGTGAAAGCATAAAAGAAACAGTTGTCTTAAAAGAGACTTTCGAAGAAGAAGCAATAACACCAACCTCGGCTGTAAATCCAGAATTATTCTATTTTGCACAACCCATCGCCAATGGATTTCAAATTGTAAATTCAGAGCCAAGAGTAATCATGCGACTGTTCAACACATCTCAAAAAAATGTTTTTATTGGGATAAAAGAGGATACACAAGGCGTTGTTATTTTAAAAAATAATCAATGGTTTTTTGAATATTATGAAAAAGGCACTTTAGTTTCGGAGCCTTTGAAAGTGAAGTTTTATTAATACTCATACTTATCTTTCCACCTATTTTTTAAAAACTCTCGCGTGCCATTTTCTCTTGAATTATTTCCAGGATTGTAAAAAGTCGTATTCTTAATTTCATCGGGAAGGAATTCCTGTTCTGCAAAATTATTGGCAAAATCATGTGAATATTTATATTCATCACCATATCCTAATTCCTTCATTAATTTGGTTGGCGCATTTCTCAAATGTAATGGAACCGACAAATCACCAGTTTGTTTTACCACTTGCTGGGCTTGACCAATCGCCAAATAACTTGCATTGCTTTTGGGCGAAGTAGCCAAATAAATAGCACATTGGCTCAAAATAATCCTGCTTTCGGGATAACCAATTGTTGCCACAGCTTGGAAAGTATTGTTGGCCATAATAAATGCTGTCGGATTAGCATTTCCAATATCTTCACTAGATAAAATCAGCATTCTTCTAGCTATGAATTTTACATCTTCGCCGCCTTCAATCATTCGTGCCAACCAATAAACAGCGCCGTTTGGATCGCTTCCGCGAATGGATTTGATAAAAGCTGAAACAATATCATAATGTTGTTCGCCCGTTTTGTCATAGAGAACAGTGTTTTGTTGTGCTACTTCCAAAACTCTGTCATTGGTAATTACAATCTCGTCGTTAGCCGATGCATTTATAACCAATTCGAAAATATTCAATAGTTTGCGTCCATCGCCACCAGAAAGTCGGATGAGCGCTTCTGTCTCGCGCAAATCAATTTTTTTGGACTTCAAAATCACGTCCGTAGTCATCGCTCGATGCAATAATAATTCTAAATCTTCTTTCGAAAAAGCATTCAAAACATACACCTGACAACGTGACAACAATGCCGGAATAACTTCAAAACTCGGGTTTTCGGTCGTGGCGCCAATCAAGGTTATCCAGCCTTTTTCGACAGCAGCCAATAATGAATCTTGTTGCGATTTACTAAACCGATGTATTTCATCAATAAACAAAATAGGGTTTTTTGCGGTGAACAAACCGCCGCTTTGCTTGGCTTTTTCAATCACATCGCGAATGTCTTTCACCCCCGAATTTATAGCACTCAAAATATAAAACGGACGTTTACTTTCTTGTGCAATAATTTGTGCCAAGGTTGTTTTTCCTGTTCCGGGCGAACCCCAAAATAGCAACGACGGAATAATTCCTTTTGCAATTTGTTGAGTCAACGAACCATTTGGACCAACCAAATGCAACTGACTGATATAGTCTTCTAATTTTTGCGGACGAATGCGTTCTGCTAGCGGTGCTTCCATTTTTAATGTGATAATTTGGAAATTTGGAAATGAGGTAATGCTTTTAAACGCACTGAATTTTCAATAAGCTTATTGGACAAATTTAATCATATTAAATTGTTTTTTTTATAATTTCCAAATTATCTCATTTTCAAATTTTCAAATTGACTCTGCCAAAATAGCACTACTTTTACTTTGGTTACATTTTTGATTATCTCGAAACGTGTAACAAAGAATACAGAGTATGAACGACCACAATCATTTTAAATTTTCACCATCGGTTTGGATTATTCCAACCTTTTTTGTTTTAGTGTTGGGGCTTGTTTTTTATGTAGAAGACGCATTCAATTTAAAACTCATGGTTCACGGTATTTTACCTAGAACTTTTTCAGGATTGCAAGGTGTTTTGTTCAGCCCATTTTTGCATGGTGATTTTGGTCATATTGCCAATAATTCCATTCCGCTTTTTATTTTGACAACCGCCCTGATCTATTTTTATCGAGAAGTTTCCCTAAAAGTGTTGTTCTATGGAATTTTACTCTCAGGATTTATGACTTGGATTATCGGTCGAAACTCCTATCATATTGGCGCTAGCGGATTGATTTATGTGTTGGTTTCGTTTATTTTCTTCAAAGGTTTGATGACAAAATATTACCGATTGATGGCTTTGTCAATGATGGTTGTGATGATTTATGGAGGAATGATTTGGTATGTTTTTCCCGAAGTGGATAACAAAATTTCATGGGAAGGTCATCTTTCTGGATTGATTACTGGTTTTACATTTGCCGTGCTTTTCAAAACACCCGATTATAAAAAAGCCATTCAATATGATTGGGAAAAACCAGAATTCAACCCTGAGGAAGATATTTTCATGAAGCATTTTGATGAAAACGGAAATTTTGTGAATACGCCAAAACCAGAAGAAGTGGAAGAGGAGAACGTTCCGGTTTCAATTAATTATGTTTATGAGTATAAACCCAATAATAATATAACTTCAACAAAAGAGTAATTAGAACCATTAAGAAATTAAGTAACCCTTAAAGAAACTTAATTTCTTAATGGTTCAAAAAGAAAAATTATTATTGGCGTTGCCTAACCGCTTCGTATAAAAAAGCACCGCAGGCTACAGAAACATTTAAGGAACCAATGCTTCCAAACATAGGAAGTTTTGCTTTTTCTTCCACAATTTTTAATACGGATGGATTAATGCCTCGGTCTTCACTTCCCATAATAATAGCTACAGGTTCGTTGAGCGAAATGTCATAAATGTTTTGTTCGGTTTTTTCGGTTGCAGCTACTATTTTAATACCACTTCCCTGAAGTTGGAAAATAGCGTCTTTAATATGTTCTACTTTGCAAATGGGCACGTTGAAAACTGCGCCGGCAGAAGTTTTTACCGTGTCGCCATTAACCGGAGCCGAACCGTGTTTTTGAACAATAATTCCATCAACACCGGTACATTCGGCAGTACGGATTATCGCACCAAAATTTCGGGCATCGGATAATTGATCTAGAATAAGGAACAAAGGTATTTTGCCGCTTTCGATTACTTTTTCTATCAAAGTTTCTAAATCATGAAACGCTATTGGAGAAATAGTTGCCACAGCACCTTGGTGATTACTAGGCGTTAATCGGTTTAATTTTTCGACAGGAACATAAGAGAAATTGATACT
>JBILYQ010000309.1:0-2891 GCA_044377655.1 Flavobacterium sp. | reverse complement strand
TCTATTATTCTTAAAGATGTTTTTGACTGTGTTGTGTTCAAATGGAAGTCAATTGTACAGCCAAACGCTAGTAGTATTTAATCCAATTTGTTTTTGAAATAGTATTTCCCTTCAAGGTCTTCGTCAAAATCGTCAATGACAGGCTTAGGTTTAGGTTTGCTTGAGGCTACTTTCTTTTTCCATAGCTCGAAATTTTCTTTTGACAATTTCTTGCGCATGATTTCTGTCACTTCATTTTCGGTGACGCCAAATTCCAGTTTGATTACTTCAAAAGGTTTTTTCTCCTCTTGTGCCATAGTGGCAATCCGCTCAATTTGTTGGTAGTCAAGAACTACCTTTTTACTTTTTTTCATTTCTCGAAAAGCAGAATTAATAACAATGTTTACACTCGTATGATTTATAATTCAATATTACTAAAAAAAGCAATTACTTTTAAAAAGAAAATCATTTTTTTTTACAACTTATTGCTCATTGGCGTGATGTTTCTTTTGAAAGGGGATTTTTAGTAGGTTTCCCAATGCATTGTGTTCTTTGGGCTTCCTATGTGTGTCTACGCCAAAGACAATTTTTTCCCTATCAAGAGTAGTGAAAGTCCCAAAAATTCTGTCCCAAACGGAAAAAATATTACCATAATTGCTATCAGTGTGAGGCAAAACATAGTGATGGTGTACTTTATGCATGTCTGGAGAAACAAGGAAATAGCTCATTATCATATCCGCTTTTTTAGGTAAGGCAATGTTAGCATGCGTAAATTGTGTAGCCACTACAGATAAGGTTTGGTATAAAAAGACGAGCCACATCGGTGTCCCAATCAGTAATACCCCTGCAGTGGTAAAAAGAAAACGGATTACGCTTTCTCCAGGATGATGGCGGTTTCCTGTTGTGGTGTCCACCCATGTATCGGTGTGGTGGATTAAGTGAAAACGCCAAAGGAAGGTTACCTTATGTTCTATCAAATGGGCAAGATAGGCACCAATAAAATCCATTAATAGCAACCCAACTATAGCATAAACCCATGGATTGGATATTGGCAACCAGTTCAGTAACCCGAAGTGGTTGTTGGTAGTCCAGTAAGCGGTTTTTAAAAGCACGACTGCCAAACTGAAATTGACCACAATGGTGGTGGCAGTAAAAAATAGATTGATTCCTGCATGTTGCCATTTATTATAACCGAACTTCACAAAAGGTACGGCGCTTTCTATAATCCAAAACAAAGCAATACCTCCAGCCAATAGCATGGCACGATGGGTTGATGGGATGGTTTCGAAATAGGCAATTATCTCATTCATGGGTAATTGTTTTAATTTCAAATATACTAAAAATAACAATTATTTGATAGTTCGAAAGGTGAGATTAATTCTTTGGTCTACGGTCTTTGCAGTTTTGGGTATTTGGTGTTTCCAGTAGTGTTGAGTGGTACCTTTCATAAGCAGTAAACTACCATGTTCGAGGGTGAGTTTAAGTCTAGCTTCTTTAATAGAATTGTGTTGTAGATGGAAAGCTCTGGCCGCACCTAGACTTATTGATGCTATAACGGGATTGGTTCCAAGTTCCTTTTCATTGTCTGCATGCCAGCCATTACTATCTTGTCCATTTCTATAGCGGTTGAGCAGCACGGTGGTAAAATCGCATTGGGTTACTTTCGCTATTTTTAATTTCATTTGCAACAAAATCTCGTTCCAAGGCTGTGGGTGCATAGTGATATTGGAATACGAGTAGGGCATACCTTCATTGCCAAACAAAGCTGTTAATCTAGGTTGCGGATAGGTTTTTCCATATACGGTGATATTGTCTTGTTGCCAAGATGTTTCTGTCAGCAGTTTTTTGAACAAGACATCGGCTTGCTCTTCAGAGAAGAAATTGGGATAGTATTCGATGTGAGCATCGGGTACTTGAAAGACGATTTTATCATTGGGAAACAATCCATTCATAGAAATAAAGTAATTACAAAAGAACAAATGAAACTATAAATTTGTTAGAATCAAAAGAGAAGACATTGGGCTTTTTATTTTTTTTTGAAATTAATGTTCATGATAACGATGGCAAGTATAATAAGTATAATACCAATCCATTGGGAAGGAATAACAGTTTCATGGAGTATAGTATAGGCCATAAGTACTGAAACGGGAAGCTCTAACGCGGAAACAATGCTGCCGAGTCCAATTCCTGTGAGCGGAAATCCTGCGTTCATTAGCATAGGTGGGATAACAGTACCAAAAAGCGCAAGCAAAATGCCCCATTTATAGAAAATATCATAATTGATAGGTGTATTTTGTGTAAAAACAGCAAAGAAAAATACAATAACGGCTCCACCAAACAGCATATACAAACTGCGTTGCGCCGACGAGATATTTGTTGCCACTCGGTTGGCGGCAAACATCGTGGTTGTAAAAGAAGCCGCAGCCAAAAGCCCGAGAACAATGCCACGCCAGTCGAGTTGGATGGTATTGTTAAGCAAGTTGGTGGCCAGAGCAGTACCAAAAAGAACAATTATCACAGCAATCAGTTTGGCATTCGAAGGGCATTTCTTTTCGAGGAACATTTCTAGCAGCACACCCATCCACACGGTTTGCATTAGTAGAACAATCCCTATGGATACTGGGATGTAATTGACGGCAAGATAATAGAAAATACTAGTTAACCCCGTTGAGGTGCCCACGAGCATCAGTTGTTGCATATCTTTTTTGGAGGCTTTGAGCACTTCCGCACCCTTTTTGGTTTTTTGATAGGCATTGATGAGTGCTATGACAATGATTCCAATAATAAATTGTGACGAAATAACCTCTGCTGGGGTAAATGGGTTGCCAGTCATTCCTTTATCGGCGTAAGCTAGTTTTACAAATGTAGCAAGCATTCCATAGCTTGTTGCTCCGAAACCCACTAGGAATACT
>JBILYQ010000308.1:0-2895 GCA_044377655.1 Flavobacterium sp. | reverse complement strand
CGCCATCGAGCAATTGCCTTTAACATTCAACGTTACAGTAACTACATCTGATGGTTGTTCAGGTACGCAACCGTTTGTAGTTGATAGAATATTCTGTGACATACAAAAAGGTATTTCGCCAAATGGTGATGATAAAAATGATTTCTTCGACTTGGCCTCACTGGGCGTTAAAAATCTTGGTATTTTCAACCGATATGGTTTGAAAGTATATAGTAAATCAAGCTACACAAACCAATGGGTTGGTCAAAGCGATAAAGGAGAGGAACTACCTGATGGAACTTACTATTATGTTATTGAATTCAATAATGGACAATCCACAAAAACAGGTTGGATTTACATCAATAGAGAAGTAAAATAAAAACATAAGACAAAACAAAAAAGAGACTGAAATTCAGTCTATTTTTTGTTTTGTCTTAAATTAAAATTATTCAATTCCATATTGATCAAACAAATACATTAAAGAAGCCATTGCAGCAGCTCCAAGTTCCAATTCTCTTTTATTGACAGCATCAAAAGTATCATTAGCAGCATGATGATAATCAAAATAACGTTGAGAATCGGGTTGTAAACCAACTTTCACAATATGATTTGATTTCAAAGGACCGATATCAACACCAGAATGTCCTTTCACAAAAACATGCAGCAAATATGGTTTTAATAGCGGTTCCCAACTCAATATTCTATCAAAATTTGTTTGATCAGAATCTATAGAAAACCCTCTTGGAGAAAATCCACCAGAATCGCTTTCAAGTGCAAAAATGTGATTTTCATTATTCTTAGCGGACAGTTCTTCATATTTTAAACCTCCTTTTACGCCGTTCTCCTCATTCATAAAAAGTACCACACGAATAGTATTGTTGGGCTTATAATTTAGTTTTTTAAAAATTTCCAAAACTTCTATACTTTGCACACAACCCGCTCCATCGTCATGAGAACCATCGCCCAAATCCCATGAATCAAGATGCCCACCTACAACCATTATTTTTTCAGGATGCACAGTTCCTGTTATTTCACCAACAACATTATAAGATACAACATCATCAAAAACTTGACAAGACTGTTTAAAATAAAACTTCAAGTTAGGATTTTGTTTTAGAGTCTTGCTCAAAATCTCTGCGCCGTTAGTGCTTATAGCAGCGGCTGGAATGTGTTGGTCTTTTGAAATTTTGCCATAATTTGTAGCACCAGTATGAGGCAAATTATCTAAACGCAAATTCATCGATCTAACAATTACACCTACAGCACCAAGAAGGCCAGCTTCTCTTGCTCCAGAGGAACGTTGGTCAACGCAACCACCATAAGCCTTAAATGTCTCGATAAATTCCGGATTCATTGGTCTGTTGAAAAATATAATTTTCCCTCTAACCTTCTCTTCTCCAAGCAATTTTAATTCCTCTAAACTTTTCACTTCAATAATAGAAGCCCATAAACCCTTTTTTGGAGTTGCTACTGATCCACCAAGTGCACAAATAGGAAAAGCTATTTTCTTTCCATCAACTTTTACATAGGCAATTTCTTTTTCACCCCTAACCCATTTTGGAACCATTACTTCCTGAAGATAAACCTTGTCTAACCCTAGATTTTGAAGTTGTATTTTGGTATATTCCACCGCCTTTTCAGCACCTGCAGAACCCGATAATCGAGAACCAATATCATTAGACAAATAATCCAGCCAGGAATAACATTTAGAATTTGTCAAAGAAAATTTATAAATATCCTTGAGCATTTTTTCGTCTTGAGATTGTGAAAACATAATCCCAATATTTAGTAAAAAAAGTAGACCTATCCTTTTCATATTATTTATTTTATACTCCAAAAATAAATTAGTTTTACTTGAAGTTCTCAAAAAATAACAAATTTATTTTTTCTTATATTAAAAAGCCATTCAAGACACCAAAAAAATGAAGACTTGGAGCTTATCAAAATTTAAAAACTCGCAAGTAATAATATACAAACTTCTTTTTTATTGGTAGAATAATAACAATCGTGTCAAATAATTATAAATCTTCAAAAGCAGGAAAACTAAAAGAAAAATTATGGAAAATAAAGTCAAAAATATTATTGATAAAATCCTTTTTTACATTAGCAACAGGCGGTTTTATATTCTTATTTTTGATTGATATAGAATTCATAATCCTTATTGTAAAATATGACCCTAATCCCAATTAAATTAAAGCTTTTTTCCATGTCGTTTTTAGAATACGGACTATCATTTTTGGGTATTAGGATTTGGAGTACACCATATTTATCATGGAAGCATCGTGCATTTCAAATACAATAGAAAATAGAACACTTAAAAAAAAGATGAAAAAAGGAAAAATTGTTTTTGCCGGAATTACATTTATAATTAGTTTTTGCTTGGCCTTAATGGTCACAAATTCATTTTTTGGAAATAAAATATTTTCAAAAAAAGACCAAAAAATAGATGGTCTTGAAAAGATACAAGACGGTGATATGATTTTTCAAACATCACAGTCAAGTCAATGTGAAGCGGTTCGTATTGCTACGAATTCTAAATTTTCACATTGTGGAATCGTATTTAATTTTAATGGCGAACTCATGGTATATGAAGCTGTTCAACCCGTAAGATTGACACCCCTTGAACAATGGATCACTAACGGAAAAGACAATGCTTTTGTGGTAAAAAGATTGAAAAACGCAAAAGAAATAATAACACCAACCATGCTCAAAAGGATGAAGGAATATGGAAAAATCTTCCACAACAAGGAGTATGATTTATATTTTGAATGGTCAGATGATAAATTTTATTGTTCGGAGCTAGTTTGGAAAATCTACAAAAAAGCAGCAGGAATAGAATTATGCAAACTGCAAAAACTGAGCGATTTTAATCTAAAAAATAAAATTGTAAAAGATATTCTGAAAATGCGTTATGGC